>DASWNX010000017.1 GCA_036399055.1 Jatrophihabitans sp. | reverse complement strand
GGCCAAGCTGTTCGAGGACCGGGGCGTGGTGCTCGACCGCACCTACCAGCTCAACGTCGGCGGCAACATGGACTTCAAGAACATGCTCGAGCGCGACCGGCTGGAGTCGAAGAAGATCTCCAAGACCCAGGCCGTCACCTCGAACATGAAGCACGACCTCGGCGCCCGCAACGTCCACATCGGCCCGTCGGACTACGTCCAGTGGCTCGATGACCGCAAGTGGGCCTACGTCCGGCTCGAGGGCCGCGCCTTCGGCGAGGTGCCGCTGAACCTGGAGTACAAGCTCGAGGTCTGGGACTCCCCGAACTCGGCCGGCATCATCATCGACGCGCTGCGCGCGGCCAAGATCGCCAAGGACCGGGGCATCGGCGGCCCGATCCTGTCGGCGTCGTCCTACTTCATGAAGTCCCCGCCGGAGCAGTACGACGACGACACCGCTCGCGACAAGGTCGAGGCCTTCATCCGCGGCGACATCGAGCGCTAGTCGGCTGTCCTAGCCAGGCACGCCATTGTGCGGCCTGAATCCGCGCGCTGAGGCCATCTCAACGCGGATTCGGGCCGCACAATGCGTTTCCCGGGCTAGACGCCGTGCGGGAGCCAGTAAAGGCCGGTGATGTAGCAATGCAGAGCGACGTCGGTGTCGATCAGGCTGCGGATCAGGACGCTCCCCGCGCTCGCGTCGACCGTTAGCTCGGTGGGCTGCAGCCACGCCGAGGACGAGACCACCGGCGACCCGGTCCACGGGTGGTGCGGGGCGTGAATGCCGAGTGCGACGGATTGCCCCGGCCGGTCGGTGGTCACCACAAGGTTGATCGCCAGAGCCCTGTCCCCAGCCGGCAGGTAGAGCCCGCCGGGTGCGCGGCCGTGCAGCACCAAGGCCGTCACCGGCTGCGGGGACAGCGGGACGTAGGAGCCTAAACCGTCGCCGGAAGCCCCTTCAGCGCTGTCGCGCACGAAGTAGCCGAACACGTCGACGACCAGCTGGACGCTGCTGGCGCTGCTGTTGGTGAAAGTGAGGGCGCCGTCGCTGCCGAGGTTCACGATCCGCTGGGTCTGCATGGTCTGCGGGGTTGTCTGATGTCCCACGAAGCGCAGCCGGGGGGTCGCCAGGCTGCCATCGCCGTCGGTGACCACCAACTGCCCGGTGCTGCGCGGCGCCAGCACCGCCACATTCGCGATCACGGCGATGGCTCCGCCGGCCGGGATGCCGCCGCGCCCGGGAAGGGCGACGGTGACCTTCTTGCCCGCTCCGACGGCTGCCCTGGGCGCGCCGATCCCGTTGCGGGTGTCGAGCACCCGGCCGTTCGCGGGAGCGAACATGCCCTCCAGGGTGGCGGTTCCGGCCCAGTAGTAGCCCAGGACGTCGACCAGGATGTGCGTGGGGTAGCGGGCGTTGCTGCGGATCGTCACGCCGCCGTCGGAGCCCAGGCGGACCGTCAACTGCTGCTGGATGTTGCCGCCGCCGGTCAGCGTCATCGTCACCCGGCCGTCCCAGGACGTGCCGCTCGGGTACACCGACAGCGAGCCGGCCGGCGCGGGGGTGGGCACCGTGACGTCGAGGACCGCCGCCTGCCATGAGTTCGTGGACCCCGCCTTGAAGGTCACGGTGCGGCCAGGGCTCACCAGGCCCCGGTAGCCGCCCAGGCCGGAACGGGTGTCCAGCACCCGGGTGGCGGCGACCTGGTGGTACGCCCCGGCGGTACCCGACCCGGCCAGCGGGCTGACGGGGGCGGCGGAGGCGATCGGCGCGGACGTCTGGGAGGCGGCCGTCTGGGAGGCGGACGTCTGGGAGGCGGCTGAGACCGGTGGACTCGTCAGCAGTCCGACGATCAGCGAGCAGCCCATCGCAAGTCGCGAGATCTTGCCCATGGCGGCACTCCTCAGGTGCGTGCGAGGCGAAGGCCGATGTGACCCTCACTACTTAGACGTCTGAGACCTCCCAAGGTTGCCCTGCGCCGTTCACGATGCCCCGTTCAAGACGTCATTGTGCGACCCGAATCCGCGCGCTGAGGCCATCTCAACGCGGATTCGGGCCGCACAATGCGTTTCCTAGAGGACTACCGCACGGTCAGCAGGGTCAGGCGGTCGCTGGGAGCTTGTAGTAATAGCCGGTGACGTAGGCGTGCAACCAGGTTTCCGGGGCGTCGTAGAGGTTGCGCAAGGCGATGGTGCCGTGTGCGCCCGCGGCCACGGTCAGCTCGCTGGGCTGCAGTGCCGGTGAGGACGAGACCGTGGCCGAGCCGCTCCAGGGGGCGTCTGCGTTATAGAGCCCGAGCAGGCTCGGCTGTCCCGGCCGGTCGGTGGAGACCACGATGTTGTACGCCGAGGCCTGCGAGGCCAAGGCCGGCGTCACCGCCACGTTGGTCGGCGTGCGGTGGTGAAGCACGATCCGCTGGCCGCCGTAGAGCGATCGCGGGCTCAGGGCGACATAGCCACCCTCGTCGGCCACCGGGCCCGGCAGGAAGTACCCGGCGAAGTCGATGACCAGGTGCACGCCGGAGCTGCTCGACTGGGTGAAGGTGAGCTTGCCGTCGCTGCCGAGCTTGACCACGCGTTGGGTCTGCATCGTCTGCGGCGTGCCCGAGTTTCCGAGGAACCGCAGATGCTTGGTGGCCTGGCCACCGCCGCTGTCGGTGATGCTCAGCATGCCGGTCGTGCGTGCCGACAGCACGGCGATGTTCAGCACCACGGCGCTGGCGCCGCTGGCGGGCAGGGGGCGCCCGAGCATGGCCAGGGTGATCCTGCCGCCCGGAAGCAGCGGGTTTCCGGCACGGGTGTCGAGCACCCGCAGGTTCTTGCTGGTGTCGAGCATGCCGGGCTGACTGGGTGTGCCGGCGACGTAGAAGCCCAGGGCGTCGACCAGGATGTGGGTGGAGCGGACTGCGTTGCTGCGGATCGTCACGGCCCCGTCAGCGCCGAGCCGCACCGTCAACTGCTGCTGGATGGTGCCGCCGCCGGTCAGTGACATCGTCACCCGGCCGTCCCAGGACGTGCCGCCGGGGAACACCGACAGCGAGCCGGCCGGCGCGGGCGTGGGCACCGTGACGTCGATGACCGCCGCCGACACCGGGTTCGCGTTCGGGCGGGCCTGGGACAGGTTGACGGTCACGGTCTGACCCGGAGCCACCAATCCTTTGAAGCCGCCGAGGCCGGATCGGGTGTCGAGCACCCGCTTGGCAGCGACCGGCTCGAAGCTGCCTGCCAGATTCGGGGCCGCCGCTGGACTGACCGGCGCGGCTGAGACCGCCGGCGCCGTGACGCAGAGCCCGGCCACCAGTGAGCAGCCGATGAGAAGACGCACGACAGTGCGCATGGCACCACTCCTTAAGGGATGCGGTGCCTGACCGGATGGTCGGCTTTGCCGCACTGAAGAGTGGACGCGGAGCAGCGCTGTCGGTTGCATCGCTCATACATTGCGATCAGGCAACGGCGACCTCGAACGGGCGGCGGCCGGGCGCATGCCGAGCAGGCGCTAGTTCAGGCCCGCGCTAGTTCAGGCCGACGTCCACCGGAAACGTCGACAGCAGTGACAGCGGCGCCGGCTGGCGGCGCAGCACCGTGCGCCACAGGACGCCCGGATTCTGGGAGAACACGTCGTCCAGGCCGCCGGCGACCACGAACCAACCGCCGGCGGCGATCTCGGCCTGCAGTTGGCCTACCCCCCAGCCGGCGTGGCCGGCGAACACCCGCAGGCTCTGCGCGCCGAGCGCGACCTCGGCCGGCTCGGCGTCGAGGTCGACCAGGGCCAGGCCGCCGCTGACCGCCCGCAGGCCGTTTCCGGCGTCGGTCGAGCTGGACAGCCGGCCCAGGCCCAGGGCGCCGTCGCGCTGAACGGGGCCGCCGTTGAAGACCACCGATGGCTCGCTCATCACTTCCTCCCAGTTGGGCAGGATGTGACCGACCGGGGTGTGCGAGGGCCGGTTGATGATCACCCCCACGGTGCCGGTGTCGTCGTGCTCGATCAGGAACACCACGGTGCGGAAGAACTCCGGATCGGCCAGCGACGGCGCGGCTATCAGCAGGCGGTGGGCAGCGGGCGGCAACTGCCAGCTTGGTTCGGCGGGCACCGTTACATCCTGCACCAATACCGCTCTCCGCGGGCTAACGTCGAGGGCTCATGCGTCGAACGGAGTAAGGACGAGCGGCTGCGGCAGCTCGAGAAGAAGGCGAATAGTTGACATCCCTGGACGTACCCCCGCGCCCGGTCCAGCCCCTGCTGGCCCGGCTGGACTTCCGTCGACTGCTGTCGGTGCGGCTGTTCGGCCAGTTCGCCGACGGGGTGTTCCAGGCCTCACTGGCCGGAACCATCCTGTTCAACCCCGAGCGCCAGGCGCACGCCGCCGACATCGCGGCCGGTTTCGCGGTGCTGCTGCTGCCCTATTCGGTGCTGGGCCCGTTCGCCGGCGTGCTGTTGGACCGCTGGTCACGCCAGCGCGTGCTGCTCGGCGCCAACCTGATCCGGACGCTGCTGGTCTGCGGGGTGGCCGCCGAGATGGCCCTGGGCGTGCACGGCTTGCCGTTCTACCTCAGCGCGCTGGTGGTCATCTCGGTGAACCGGTTCGTGCTGTCGGCGCTGTCGGCTTCCCAGCCGCACGTGGTCGAGCCTGAACGGCTGATCACCGCCAACGCGGTGTCCACCACCACCGGCGCCGTGGTGGCCGCGACCGGCGGGGCCCTGGCGATCACGCTGCGCGCGCTGCTGGGCGGCGGCAACGTCGGTTACGCCCTGGTGGCGCTGGGGGCCGCGGCGTCCTACGCGCTGGCCGGCTGGCGCGCGTCGGGCTTTCGCCTCCTGCAGCTCGGCCCGGACGCCGACACCCGCGAGCACTCGGAGTCGGTGAGCAACGTGCTCACCGGGCTGGCCGACGGGGCCCGGCACATCCGCTCGCACCCGTCGGTGCTGCGCGCCTTCGCGGTGATCGGCGTGCACCGCTTCGCCTACGGGGTCACCGCGATCAGCACCCTGCTGCTCTTTCGTAACTACTTCTCCGACGCCGGGGTGTTCCGGGCGGGACTGCCGGGCCTGGGCCAGGTGGTGGCCGCGATCGCGCTCGGCGGCGGCCTGGCCGCCCTGCTGACCCCGATCGCGGCCCGCCGGATCGGCTACACCCGGTGGCCGGCGGCGTTGCTGATGCTCGCCGGGGTCGTGGAGTTGACGCTCGGGCTGCCCTTCAAGCTGCAGACCTTCCTGCCGGCCGCCGCCCTGCTGGGCCTGGCCGCTCAGGGGGTGAAGATCTGCGTCGACACCCTGATCGCGCAGCGGGTGGCCGATGACTACCGGGGCCGGGTGTTCTCGCTCTACGACACCCTGTTCAACGTGATCTTCGTGTCGGCCGGGGTGCTCACCGCGCTTGCCCTGCCCGAGAACGGCAAGTCCACCACCGCGGTGACGGTGATCGGAGTCGCCTACCTCATCACCGGGGCGGTGTACCTGTTCGCCCGGGACACCGACCCATTCGCTCCGGTCGGCCGGACGCCGAGCGCTCTGCCGTCTGCGGTGCCGAACGCCGCCCCTGCCAGCGCTGAACGGGTCGCCGACCGTGATGCTGTCAGGCCGCTATAGCAACCGCACAGCATGACGCTGGTCGGGACTGCTGGTCAGGACTGCTGGTCATGACGCTGGTCAGGACTGCTGGTCGGCGTGCCAGGCCCGCAGCGCCTGGACGGCCTGCTCGTGGGTCAGCGGCCCGTGCTCCATCCGCAGTTCCAGCAGGTGCTTGTACGCCTTGCCCACCAACGGGCCGGGCTTGACCCTCAGGATCGCCATGATCTCGGTGCCGTCGAGATCGGGCCGGATGGCGTCCAACTCCTCCTGCTCGCGCAGCCGGGCGATCCGCTCCTCCAGGGCGTCATAGGTCGCGGCCAGCATCGCGGCCTTGCGCTTGTTACGGGTGGTGGTGTCCGAGCGCACCAGCTTGTGCAGCCGCTCCAGCAGCGGCCCGGCGTCGGCGACGTAGCGCCGGACCGCCGAGTCGGTCCACTCACCCCGCCCGTAGCCGTAAAAGCGCAGATGCAGAAACACCAGCCGCACGATGTCCTCGGTCTGGTCCTTCGGAAACTTCAACGCCTTCAGCCGGGCCTTGGCAAGCCGGGCGCCGACCACCTCGTGATGGTGAAAGGTGACCTGCTTGGCCTGGCCCGGACCGTCGACGAACCGCCGGGTGTCGGGCTTTCCGATGTCGTGCAGCAGCGCAGCCCAGCGCAGCACCAGGTCCGGCTGGGCGCCGGGCTCGCGTTGCTCGAGCTCGATCGCCTGGTCGAGCACCTGCAGGGTGTGGGCGTAGACGTCCTTGTGCTGGCCGTGCTCGTCGGCGGCCATCCGCAGAGCGGGCAGCTCAGGCAGCACCACGTCGGCCAGGCCGGTGTCGACCAGCACCTCCAGGCCCCGGCGCGGAAAGGGCCCGGCGATCAGCTTGTTCAGCTCGGCCTGCACCCGCTCGGCGGTGATCCGGGACAGCTCCCCGGACATCTGGGAAATCGCCTCGATCACCGGCTCGGCCGGAGTGACCCCCAACTGGGCCACGAACCGGGCAGCGCGCAGCATCCGCAGCGGGTCATCGCCGAAGGACTCCTGTGGGGTGGCCGGGGTGCGCAGCACGCCCCGCGCCAGGTCGGCCAGGCCACCGTGCGGGTCGATCAAACGCCGGTCGGTCACCGAGACCGCCATCGCGTTCATGGTGAAGTCCCGCCGGCGCAGGTCCTCGGCGATGTCAGTGCCGAACGCGACCACTGGATTACGGCTGACCCGGTCGTAGCTGTCGGCGCGAAACGTCGTGATCTCACACGGCTGGCCACCGATCTGAGCGCCGACGGTCCCGAAGTCGATGCCGGTGGTCCAGGTGCCTGACGCCACACCCGCCACCAGCTGCAACACCTGCTCGGGCCGGGCGTCGGTGGTGAAGTCGAGATCGTTGACCTCCCGGCCCATCAACGCGTCGCGCACCGGCCCGCCGACCAGGAAGAGCTGATGGCCGGCCGCGGCGAACAGCTCGCCCAGCCGAGCAGCCGCGGGCGGGATCGGCACCAGCTCACCGGGGTCGCCGACCGCGGCCGGCGCTGCCGAATCGCTGCGATGCTCACTCACGGGGTCGCTGCTCGCTCCGCTCCTCGCTCCTTCGTCGCTGCGATGCTCACTCACGGGGTCGCTGCTCGCTCCGCCTCCCTCACGCAGAGCCGGGGCTCCCGAATCGCTGCGATGCTCACTCACGTTGACAGACCCTACTGAACCGCCAAGTAGCATCGGTTCATGTCCCGTGCGTCGAACCACCGGCGTCCGCGGCTTCCCCGGGTGGACGAGACCAGCGCCGGCGGACTGGTGCTCGACCTGTCCGGGCCGGTGCCGCAGGGTGCGCTGATCGGGCGCACCAACCGGCGGGGACGCCTGCTCTGGTCGCTGCCCAAGGGCCATCTGGAAGCCGGTGAGACCCTGGAAGAGGCGGCCGTCCGCGAGGTCGCCGAAGAGACCGGCATCACCGGCGACATCATCGGCAGCCTGGGCGCCATCGACTTCTGGTTCGTGGTCGACGGCCGGCGGGTGCACAAGACCGTCCATCATTACCTGATGCGCGCGGTCAGCGGCGAGCTCTCCGACCAGGACGTCGAGGTCACCGAGGTGGCCTGGGTGCCGCTGCCGCGCATCGCCGACCGGCTGGCCTACTCCGATGAGCGCGGACTGCTCGCCGAGGCCTGCCGGTTGCTGCGGGACTCCGCGTGAGCCGGCGCCCCCACCATCGAACGCTGACCCGCCGGCTCTCGGCTCTGACCGTCGCTGCCACCCTCAGCCTGCTCAGCGTGCTCAGCGTGCTGCTGGCGCCGGCCGGTGGCGCGACCGGTCGGCCGCGCACGGCCGCGCAGGCCGGCGCGACCCCGGTCTCGGTGGTGCTGAACTCGGTGAGCCCGCGCAGCCCGGACCCGAACAAGCCCAGCCAGCCGGTCGTCTTCGCCGTGACGATCTCCAACAACACCGACAACACCTACTCCGACGTGGTACTGGGCCTGCGCCGCGGCTTGCCGATCGGACGCCAGGCGTTGCTGGACCAGGCGATCAAGCAGCCGCCCGACACCGATTACCAGGTGCCCCAGCCGCTGCGGCTGGACACCCAGCTGTTGCCACGGCAGAGCCTGAACGTCAGCTATCGCACCACCAGCAACGACCTGTGCCTCTGCTTCGACGGGGTCTACCCCTATGCCCTTGTCATCCAGGCAGTCAGCGACCCCAGCGTCGGCTCGGTCGAGCTCGGCCGGCTGCAGGTGTTCGTGCCGTCCTTTCTGAACGCGCCCCAGCCGGTCCTCGTCGGTTGGGTCTGGCCCCTGCTCGAGGCGCCGCACCGCTCGGTCGATGAGAACGTCTTCCTCGACGAGCAGCTGGCCGGCTCGGTCGGGCCGGGCGGGCGGCTGGACCGGGCGCTCAGCACCGCCGAACTGGTCGCCGGCAAGGCGCGGCTGACACTGCTCGTCGACCCGGACCTGCTGGACAGCCTGGCGGTGATGGCCGCGCCGGCCGGGTACCGGGTGCGGGCCGGAACGGGGACGGCGCCCGGCACCGGCGGCAAGCTGGCCACCGACTGGCTGGCCCGGCTCACGCTGCTGCAGGCCAAGCACGACATCGTGCTCACCGCCTACGCCGATCCGGACGTCAACGCCGTCTCCAGGGCCGGCCTGAAGTTCTCCACCGCTCTGGAGCCGCAGGTCCAGGCGCGGATCGCCCCCACCCTCAACGGTGACTTCTCCTCCGACCTGCTCACCTGGCCCGCCGGCAGCGCGCTGAGCGGCAAGGCGCTGGACGCCCTGGTGGGCAGCGGGGCCTCGACGGTGCTGCTCAGCGACGCGGCGCTGCCGGGGCACAACGACACCGAGCCGCGACCCGACGCGCTGTCGCCACTGCCCTCGGCAGCCGGCAAAGCGCTGGCCCTGGTCACCGACACCGGTATCCAGGCAACCGTGGCGCGGGCGCTGCGGCTCGGCTCGGCAGCCGCCAATGACCAGCAGACGTTGCTGGCGCAGCTGGCGATCCGAGCCGCGCAGGGGCCCGAGCGCAGCCACTTCGTGGTGATCGCGCCCGATCGCTACGTCAATGCCAGCCCGGTGACGGCCTCGCAGACCATCCTGGCCGCCAACGGCGCCAGCTGGAGCCGCCCGATCGCCCTGCGGTCCGCGCTGCGGACGGTCACTCCGGTCAACCGGGGCGCGCTGCGCACCGACGCCGAGAGCGCCGCCGCCGAAGTGCGCCCGTCCGACATGGCGGCGCTGCGCCGGATCGAGCAGCAGGTGGCGTCGATGAACGAGGCGCTGCACGACAACGACGCCGCGGCGGAGTTGCTGGGCGGCTTCAACAATGGCATCAAGAGGGCCGAGTCGAGCGCGTGGCGACGCGATCGCGTCACCGGCGCCGCGGTGACCCGCAGCCTGCAGACCCGGATCAACCAGCTGACCTCCGCGGTGCACCTGGTGCAGCCGGCAGTCGGCACCTACAGCCTGTCCTCCTCGGACTCACCGGTGGTGGTGACGGTCTCCAACCAACTGCCCCGGGCGGTGACCGTTCAGGTGTCGGTGTCGCCTGCCAACGGGGTGGTCGGCTTCCGAGCGCCGCCGGCGCAGCGGCAGACCATTCCGGCTCGCAGCATCGCCACCATCCGCATCCCCACACACGTCGACCGGCTGGGTAAGTTCCGAGTCGTGGCAGTGCTCAGCACGCCGGACGGCCGGCAACTCGGGGCCGGCGTCACCCTCAACCTGCGGGCGACCGCGATCGGGACGGTCACCAAGGCGATCACGATCGTCGCGGTGAGCGTGCTGGTGCTGGCGCTGCTGCGGCGGCTGGTGCAGCGGATCCGCCGCGGATCCGGCAAGGCGCCCGCCGGCGCCGCGTCATGACCGGAACAACGCGTCATGACCGGAACAACGCGTCATGACTGAGGACTGGTCACCGCCGCGGATCTACGGCACGCCGATCCCGCTGCCCGGAGACGGCTCGGCGCTGGCCGTCGAGACTGCCCAGCCCGACACCGGCGACGCCTGGAGCGCGCCGATCTATCACGGCCCGCGCCGGCGCCGACCCCGCTCGTTCGAGCAGCCGGCCGGCGCCACAGCGCTCGCCTCGCAAGGGTCAGCCACCACCGCCCCGCCCCGAGCCGAACCTGACGCGCCGGCTGCCAGCAGCGACCCGGCAGCCGATGACCGGGCAGGCCCGTCCCGTCCTGCCGACCCGGACGCGCAAACCCCGGCCACGCAAGCACCGGACGCGCAAGCACCGGACGCGCAAGCACCGGACGAGGACGAGCCGGTCGCACCCAGCCTGATGGCCAGCAGCCGGACCATGGCGATCGCCAGCCTGGTCAGCCGGATCACCGGCTTCTTGCGCAGCATCGCCATCGGGGCGGCGGTCGGCGCGGGCCTCTACAGCGTCGGGGACGCCTACGGCCTGGCCAACACGCTGCCCAACATGGTCTATGAGCTGCTGCTCGGCGGCGTGCTGACCAGCGTCCTCATCCCGGTCTTGGTCAAGGCCCAGCAGGACGACCAGGACCGCGGCCTGGCCTACACCCAGCGGTTGCTGTCGATCGCCACCTTCGGGCTGGCCGGCGCCACCCTGCTGGCGGTGCTGGCAGCGCCCTGGCTGATCGGCGTCTTCGGCGGGCCGCCTCAGTACCGCTCGGTGGCCGCGCTGTGGGCCACCCTGCTGCTGCCCGAGATCTTCTTCTACGGCCTCGGGGCGATGATCGCGGCGATCTTGAACTCCCGCAACATCTACGGCTGGCCGGCCTGGGCCCCGGTGATGAACAACCTGATCACCATCGGCGCGGCGCTGCTGTTCCTGCTGGTTCCCGGCCCGGCCAAGCTCAGCACCGGCACCATCACCACCACCCAGATTCTGGTGCTGGGCATCGGCACCACCCTGGGCATCGCCGCGCAGGCTCTGGTGCTGCTGGTGCCGCTGCGCCGCAGCGGGTTCGTCTGGCAGTGGCGGTTCCGGGCCTCGCCGAACGAGGCAGGCCGGATGGCCGAGTTCCGGACCCTGACCCTCTGGGTGCTCGGCTACGTGGTGGTCAGCCAGATCGGCGTGGTCGTGATCAACCGGGTGGCCAACCAGAACGGCGGCGTGCAGATCTTCGCCTTCGCCGACCTGCTGTTCATGGTGCCCTACGGCATTCTCGGGGTGTCGCTGCTGACCGCCCTGATGCCGCGGATGAGCCGCTCGGCGGCGCGGGGGGACACCTCGGCGGTGCTGGCGGACCTGGAGCTGGGCTCGCGGCTCTCGGCGGTGGCGCTGGTGCCGATCTCGGTGGGTCTGATGATCTTCGGACCGGCGTTCACCAGCGTGATCCTGCTCGGGCGCTACAGCCAGAGCAACGCCCAGCTGACCGGCCTCGCGCTGGCCGCCGGCGCGTTCGGGCTGGTGCCCTTCGCCGTGGTGATGCTGCAGCAACGGGTCTTCTACGCGATGCGCGACGCCAGGACGCCCACCTTCATCAATGTCGCCATGGTGGCCACCAAGGTGGCCCTGGTGCTGGCCGGCAGCGTCCTGTTGGACGGCCGGGCGGTCATCATCTGCCTGACCGTCTCCACGTCGGCGTCCTACGTGGTGGGATGCATGGTCGGGCATCAGCTGCTGCGCCGCCGGTTCGGCCAGGTGGGGTTCGCGCCGGTGGCCCGGACCATCGGTTGGATCGCCGCGGCCGCGGCCGCCGCGGGCGTGGTGGGCCTGCTGGTGGTGCTGGCCGGCAACGCGGTGCTCGGTGGCGGACGGCTCGCCGCGCTGGCCGAATTGGTGGTCGGCGGCGCCCTTGCCGGCATCGTCCTGGTGCTGCTGGCGTTGCGTCTGCCGCTGCCCGAAGTGGGGCAGATCGCTTCGGCGGTGCGTGGTCGGGCCGGGCGCGAGACCGCCGTCCCGACGGCCGGGCCGGGCGCGAGCACGGGCGCCGGCGCGGACGCGAGCGCGGAATAGCGTTCGGCCTAAACTGGTTCTTGACGGGGCTCCGCCGATCGGCGGAGAAGTCAGCTGAGATCGAGGTAGCTGTGAGCGAGAACCACCGCAGGGTGATCGTGGTCGGCTCGGGACCTGCTGGTTACACCGCAGCCCTGTACCTGGCGCGAGCCGACCTGCGGCCGCTGGTCTTCGAGGGCAGCCAGTACGGCGGCGCCCTGATGAACACCACTGAGGTCGAGAACTACCCGGGGTTCCCCACCGGGATCATGGGCCCGGAGTTGATGGCTCAGCTCCGTGCCCAGGCCGAGAAGTTCGGCGCTGAACTGGTCAGTGACGACGTCGTGTCGGTAGAGCTGGAGTCACCGGTCAAGACCGTGCGGACCCTGTCGGGTGAGTTCACCGCCGACGCGGTGGTCCTGGCGATGGGCTCGGCCTACAAGAAGCTGGGTGTGCCGCGCGAGGACGAGCTGTCCGGCCATGGGGTGTCCTGGTGCGCCACCTGTGACGGCTTCTTCTTCCGCGACCAGCACATCGTGGTGGTCGGCGGCGGTGACACCGCGATGGAGGAGGCCGGCTTCCTGACTCGGTTCGCCGAGTCGGTGACCGTCGTGCACCGCCGCGACACGTTGCGGGCCTCGCGGATCATGGCCGAGCGGGCGCACGCCAACCCCAAGATCCGGTGGGCCTGGAACTCCGAGGTCGCCGAGATCCACGGCGAGAACAAGGTCACGGGCCTGACCCTGCGCGACACGCGCTCGGGTGAGATCCGCGAGATCGAGGCCACCGGGCTGTTCATAGCGGTCGGCCACGATCCACGCTCGGAGCTGGTCAAGGGCCAGGTCGAGCTCGATGACGAGGGTTACATCCTCACCGAGGGCCGCTCCACCCGGACCAACCTGGCCGGCGTGTTCGCCGCCGGCGACGTGGTCGACCACGTGTACCGGCAGGCGATCACCGCGGCCGGCACCGGCTGCCAGGCAGCCCTGGACGCCGAGCGGTTCCTGACGGCGCTGGACGCCGTCGGAGACGTCCAGCTCGCAGCCATGGAAAGCTGAGGGCCCGAGAGCCGCTTATCGTTCGGCGGGAAGGGTTGCGGCCCGTCCCGTGTTCAGTCCACAGCACATCACTCAAGCTAGAAGGAGTCGCCGTTATGGGTGCCAACACCCCCGCCGTCACTGACGCGAGCTTTGCCAAGGACGTCCTGCAGTCGGACAAGCCTGTGCTGGTCGACTTCTGGGCCGAGTGGTGCGGGCCGTGCCGGCTGGTCGCCCCGGTGCTCGAAGAGATCGCCAGCCAGCACGGCGAGAAGCTGCAGATCGTCAAGCTCAACATCGACGAGAACCCGCAGATCGCCCGCGACTACCAGATCATGTCGATCCCGACCATGTCGGTGTTCCAGGGCGGCAAGGTCGTCAAGACCATCGTGGGCGCCAAGCCGAAGGCCGCGCTGCTCAACGACCTGGCCGCCTACATCTCCTGATCAGGTGTGCTGCTCCTGATCAGAGCAGCACGGCTTGAGGTCCCGCGTCTAAGGCCCCGCTCCCGCCGGGTCAGCCCTCCGGCTGGCCCGGCGCACGGCTGTCTGGACAAGTGAAGCCGCCGCCGCAGAAGGTGGAAAGCCTGCTGCCCCAGCGCGACGCCCTGCCTGAGTACTCGGAGTGAGAACAGGTGCTGGGCACTAGCCCCAGCGTGGCTTCCCTGGCCCCCGGCGCGCCGGCGCGCCGAGCCTGACTCAGCGCGCCGGGGTGAGCGAGCCGACGGTCGTGCCGAAGATCCGCTCCAGGGCGTACTCGACGTCATAACGCCATGACACGGTCGACCTCAGCTCCATCCGCAGCCGCGGGTAGGCCGGGTGCGGGCGCACGGTCTTAAAGCCCACCGAGCGGAGGTAGTCCACCGGCATCAGGCACCCGCGCGACAGCGGTCCGGTGGAGCCGAAGGCCTCCACCGCCTTCACGCCCCTGGGCACCAGCTCGGCGGCCACCGCCTGCGCCAGCATCCGGCCGACCCCCGCCGAGCGCCAGTGCGGCGCCACATAGGCGTTCAGCAGCAGCACCGCGTCACCGGACACCGGCGACGTCGGAAACGACAGGGCGCGGGGGACGAATCCTGGCGGCGCGAACAAGGCGTATCCCACCGGCTCGTGGGCGGCGTAGGCCACCTTGCCGCAGCTGCCCCAGTCCAGCAGCGTCGCCGACAGCCAGGACTCCTTGGCCAGCTTCGCCTCCTCCGGCGGCATCGGCTGAGGATCGGCGAGCGGGCCGAGCTCCCAGAACAGGCAGGTCCGGCAGGCGCCGGGCAGGTCCTCGAGGTTGTCCAGCGTGAGTCCGACCACCCGACGAGACACCGACATGCTGACTAGCTAAGCTGACTCGGGTCATAGCTGTCCAGGAACACCGCCAGCCGTCCGATCGCCTCCGTCAGGACGTCGGCCCGCGGCAGTGTGACGATGCGTAGATGGTCTGGATCAGGCCAGTTGAACCCCGTCCCCTGCACCAGCAGGACGTGCTGGTCGCGCAGGAAGTCCAACACGAAGCGCTGGTCGTCGGTGATCGGGTACCGCTCGGGGTCCAGGCGGGGGAACACATAGAGCGCCCCCTTCGGCTCGACGCAGCTGACGCCGGGAATGGCTCGCAGCGCAGTGACAGCCGCGTCGCGCTGCTCGAGCAGCCGGCCACCAGGCAGCACCAGGTCTCGGATGCTCTGCCGGCCGCCGAGGGCGGCCTGGATGGCGTGCTGGGCCGGCACGTTGGCGCACAGCCGCATGTTGGCCAGGATCGTCAAGCCTTCGAGGTAGCTGGCGGCGTGCTGCTTGGGGCCCGAGGCCATCATCCAGCCCGACCGGAAGCCTGCCAGCCGGTAGGCCTTGGACAGGCCGTTGAAGGTCAGCGTGAACACGTCCGGCGCCAGCACCGCGAACGGTGTGTGGGTGGCGTCGTCGTAGAGCACCTTGTCATAGATCTCATCGGCCAGCACCACCAGGCTGTGCGCGCGAGCCAGCTCAGCGAACTCCTGCAGGACCTGCTCCGAGTAGACCGCGCCAGTCGGATTGTTGGGGTTGATCAGCACGATCGCCTTGGTGCGCTGGCTGATCTTGGCGCGCAGGTCCGCCAGGTCCGGCTGCCAGCCCGCTGACTCCTCGCAGCGGTAATGCACCGGCCGGCCACCGGCCAGCGAGGTTGCCGCCGTCCACAGCGGATAGTCCGGGGACGGGATCAGCACCTCATCGCCGTCGTTGAGCATGGCCTGCAGCGACATCACGATCAGCTCGCTGACCCCGTTGCCCAACCAGACGTCATCGACGGTGACCGTGGGGTCCAGGCCACGTTCCTGGTAGTGCTGCACCACGGCGGTGCGCGCCGACAGCACCCCCTGGGAGTCGGAATACCCTTCCGAGTCGCGGAGATTGCGAATGACGTCCACCAGGATCTCCTCCGGCGCCGTGAAACCGAATGGCGCCGGATTTCCTATGTTCAACTTCAGGATCGAATGCCCCTGGGCTTCCAGCCGCTTAGCCTCGTCCAGCACCGGCCCGCGGATGTCGTAGCACACCTCGGCGAGCTTGTTCGACTGCGTCAGATCCATGGCCGAGAGCGTTGCACACAAAGGTGATTAAGGGCCATCCGGCTCTGGCCCCGTGATAGACACCTGTCATGGAATACACCGAGGTGGTGCGCAAGCGCCGGATGGTCCGCGCCTACGATCCGGACCGTCCGGTTGCCCGGGCGGTGCTGAACGACCTGCTCGAACTGGCGATCCGGGCCCCGTCGGCCGGGTTCAGCCAGGGCTGGCACTTTCTGGTGCTGGACACTGTTGAGACTCGCGAGGCGTTCTGGCAGGCCAGCACGGAGGACCCGGCAGCTGAGCCTGACTCTTGGCTGCGAGGCATGCGCTCAGCCCCCGCGCTAATCATCGCAATGTCGGACAAAATAGCGTATTTAGACCGGTACGCGGCTCCTGACAAGGGCTGGGCCGACCGCGATGAGACCCGGTGGCCGGTGCCGTACTGGGATATCGACACCGGTATGGCCAGCCTGCTCATCCTGCTCGGGGCTGTCGACCACGGGCTCGGCAGTTGCTTCTTCGGAGTGCCCGCCGAGCGGCACGCGCAGGTGAAGCAGGCTTTCGGGGTGCCAGAGCGGCTGGCGATCGTCGGGGTGATCAGCCTCGGCCACCCGGCGCCAGACCGCAAGTCGCCGTCACTGAAACGCGGTCGGCGGCCAGTGGCCGAGGTGGTCTCATATGGGCGGATGCAGCCTGCGCCACACCCGGGGGAGCCCGAGAGCTAGTCAGCTCGGCGGGCTTGGTCACCCAGTCGAGCCGCCGGTGTCGACCCGCGGGCCGAGAGCCTCCGGGGCCGACGCTGTGGCCAAGTGCGGGGCGATCACGGCGACGATCCGCTCCAGGTCATCGATCGAGCCGAACTCCACGGTGATCTTTCCTTTACGGCGCCCCAATTCGACCTTCACCCTGGTCTCCAAGGTGTCCGACAGCTTGTTCGCCAGCTCACTAAGGGCCGGCGCGGTCGGCCGGCGGGTTGGTGTGGCCCTGCTCTTGACGCTCGTGCCCGCGGCGGCGAGGGTGACCAGCTCCTCCGTCGCTCGAACCGACAACCCCTCGGCGACGATCCGGCTCGCCAACTCATCCTGCTGGTCACGGTCTTCCAGGCCGAGCAGCGCCCGGGCGTGGCCGGCCGACAGCACTCCGGCAGCCACCCGGCGTTGAACCGGGACCGACAGGTTCAGCAGCCGGATCGTGTTGCTCACCTGCGAACGGCTACGGCCGATCTTGCTGGCGAGCTCCTCATGCGTCACGCCGAACTCCTGCAACAACTGCTGGTAAGCAGCCGCTTCTTCCAGAGGGTTCAGCTGTGCGCGGTGGATGTTCTCCAGCAGCGCGTCCCGCAACATCGCATCGTCGGCGGTCTCGCGCACAATGGCCGGGATCGTGCTCAGGCCCGCGGCGATGGCGGCACGGAGCCGGCGCTCGCCCATCACCAGTTCGAAGCCGGCGCCCTGAGCCCGCACCACTATCGGCTGCAGGACCCCGAACTCTTTGATCGAGTGGCTTAACTCGGTCAGCGCCTCTTCGTCGAAGACCTGCCTCGGTTGCCTCGGATTGGTGGTGATTTGGTCCGGGCGAAGGTGGCGCAGTGTCGTTCCCGGCACCGGAGACGGGTCGAAGTAGAAATCGGTGGCTGAAGAGGCTGACAGCGACGACAGCGACGGCACCCGATTAACTACCTTGACGACGCCTGACGGGTTCACCGCCGCCGGGGTGGCTTCCGGGCCGGCGTCGGCCGCTTGCTGGTCAACGGGCCCGCCCTGCTCGGAGCCGGCAGGGCCGTCGGAATCAGAGCCGGTGTCAGCCGGTGAAGCGGCGGTCGGGATGAGGGCTCCCAAGCCCCGACCGAGACCACCACGCCGTGGGGGTTTGCTCACTGCCGCGCCTCCCGTGCTTGCTCGTCGTGCTCCGGCAGCGCGGACCCGCGCTCGGCCAACTCGCGGGCGGCCTCAAGGTAACTGACCGCTCCTCGCGAGCCGGGATCATAGGTGATCACAGTCTGACCGTACCCAGGAGCCTCAGAGACCCGGACATTACGGGGGATGACGGACCGAATCACCTTGTCACCGAAGTGCTGGCGCACCTCATCGGCCACCTGATCGGCCAGGCGAGTACGGCTGTCGTACATGGTCAGCAGCACGGTCGACACTTCAAGGGTCTCGTTCAGCTGGGTTTTCACCAGCTGCACGGTGTTCAGCAGTTGCGCCAGGCCTTCCAGGGCGTAGTACTCGCACTGGATCGGGATCAGGATCTCCTGGGCTGCCACCAGGGCGTTCAAGGTGAGCAGGCCCAGCGCCGGCGGGCAGTCGATGATGATGTAGTCGACTTTGTCGGTGTAACTCGCCACAGCCCGTCGCAGCCGGTGCTCACGGGCGACCTGCGAGGCAAGCTCGATGTCAGCCCCGGCCAGGTCGATGGTGGCCGGGGCGCACCGCAGCAGCGGCGCGGCCTCGACCTGAACCGCCACCTCCGCGAGGGACATATCTCCTAGGAGGACGTCATAGACCGACGCTGTCCCAGCGGTGTGCGGCACTCCCAGAGCGGTACTGGCATTACCTTGCGGATCGAGGTCCACGAGCAGGACATGCAATCCGTGCAACGCCAGTGCCACCGCAAGGTTGACTGCGGAGGTGGTCTTACCGACCCCGCCCTTCTGATTCGCGACGGTGATGATCCGGCGTGCAGGAGGCGCGTTCCAGGACTGCTGGCGAACGTTACGCACGTGAACGGCCTGCATCGCTTCCCGAGCGATGGGGGTGTCGCTGAGTGTTGTTTCACGTGAAACATGTGGTTGTCCTGGGTTCAGTGCCTCATGCGCCAGGTCAGCCTGCAGGGCTTCATAGAGGTCTGAGCCGTGCGATGTTTCACGTGAAACATCGTCGTCGCGCGTCACTTCGTGGTGCTGAGTGTCAGCAGGGGTGGCGCTGCGGAGTGAGCCCTCGGCCTCGGCGGGCTTTAGCTCACCAGGATTTAACGGAGGCACGGCAGTACGGGTGGTGGAAGCGGGGTCGAACTCGTCCGGCATCCCGGATGTCACCTCATTGCCTGTGTCGGTTGAGCTGGCTACTCGAGCGCTGGTCAACTGCGTGGGCCGCGTGGGCTCTGGTCAGCTCACCTACGGATAAATCTGGTCCTGGAATTGGGTCACATCACACGATCGGGGCGAATGCACTCGGGTGCTACCGGCGAATGAGGTGCACTACCCGAGTCGGCGGGTCGACCAGCTCGGCGCCGCATTCGATGACCCCTCTTACCTCGGCCCGCATCCGGGTCAGGAACTGCTGATGCTCGCGCACTTCGCCCTCAGCGCCGGCTCCCTTGAGGGCGAGCAGGCTGCCACCTGGTCGAAGTAGCGGAAAGCTCCATCGGACCAGGCGGTCCAGTGGCGCCACCGCCCGTGCTGTCACGAACTCCGCTGAACCTACCGTGTTGAGCACAGCGCTGTCCTCTGCCCTGCCCCGGATGACCCGAACACGATCGGTCAGTTCCAGCGCGGTCACCACTTCGGTGAGAAAGTCAGTGCGGCGCAGCAAGGACTCCACCAGGTCGACCGTCAGATCCGGGCGGACGCACGCCACCGCCAGACCGGGCAGGCCGGCGCCGGCGCCGATATCCACCAACCGAGCGTTCGGGGGGATCAGCTCCGCGACCGCCACCGAGTTCAGCAGGTGGCGATCCCATAACCGGGGGGTTTCCCGGGGACCGAGCAGTCCGCGCGAGGTCCCTGGACCGGCCAGCCACTCGGCGTAACGCACCAGCAGCTCAGCGCCCGCGCCGAAACGTTGAAAGACCACCTGGGGTGGAGCGGGTGCTGCCGGCTCGCCCAGGACTGGCGGCTCACCGTGGGCAGGCGTCGAAGCGGCGGGGCCGCTGCCGGTCATGTGGCCGGCAGGACCACAACCCGCCGGTTCGGCTCTTCACCCTCGGACTCGCTGATGACGCCCTCGGTCGCGGAGATGGCGTCGTGCACCACTTTGCGCTCAAATGGGTTCATAGGCGACAATCGGACGGCGTCGCCGGAACTCAACACCTCTTCAGCGGTCTGCTTGGCCAGCGCGGTCAACTCATTCCGGCGAGCCCGACGGTGTCCGGACACGTCGAGCATCAGCCGGCTGCGAATCCCGGTCTGTTGCTGCACCGCCAGCCGCGTCAGTTCCTGCAGGGCGTCGAGGGTGGCGCCCGCCGGCCCGATCAGGGGCTGCAGCTCCGAGCCCACGATCGCCACCATGGCCCTGCCGTTCTCGACGTCGAGGTCTATGTCTCCGTCGTAGTCGACGATGTCGAGCAGGCGCTCAAGGTAGTCGGCGGCGATGTCGCCCTCCTGGACCAGCAGCGGCGGGGAGTCCTTCTCCGCGGCGTCCAGCGCGGCGTCGGTCGAGGTGGGGGCGGTGTCCGTGGAGGCGGTGTCGGTCATCATCAGTCCCTTGTTCTCACTGCGCGGCTTGCAGTGCTATGGAGGAGAGCGCGTACTCGGAAGTTAACGGCGTTTCTTACTCGGAGAGCGCTTGTTGCCGGGCCGGTTGCCCGAGGGTCGCTGGCCGCGGTGGGCCTGAGCAGGCCCGGCCGGGGCGGCGCCGGCGGTGTTGTCGGCCGGCTGGCTGACCGCCGGCTCGGACTTGGACAGGTTGACGTTGGACGTGGCGCCGGCCTTCGTCGTTCCCGCGCTCTTGGCTGCTCCGTCGGCCGTCGCGGTGCTCGCGCCGCTTCGACCCGCAGCGGCTGCTCGGGGCGCGGCGCCGGGCCGGGTGCCCTTGGCGCTGATCGGCTTCTGTCCGACCTTGGGAGCCAGCGCTTTACCTGTCTGGCCGGTCGGCACGTCCGCGGCGCCCGTCGTGGCGCCGGGAGTGTGCGGGTGGTACCTGAAGATGTAGTACTGCTGGCCCATCGTCCACAGGTTGCTGGTGAACCAGTACAGCAGCACCCCGATCGGGAAGATGAAGCCCGAGACCAGGACAGACACCGGGATGCCGACCAGCATCAGCCGCTGGATCATCGCGGCCTGACCCTCCGGGGGAGTGGTCTGGTTGGCGATCACCGCCCGCTGCGTCAGGTAGGTGGCCAGAGCGCTGACGATCACCAGCACTATGGTCACGATCCGGGTGGTGCTGAGGTCTCCGTGGAGTTGGTTCTCGATCTTGTCCGCGGAGTCGCGCAGTGAGGCAGCCAAGGGGGCATTGTTGAAGAGCCTGGCGGCCGCGGCGTCGGTGGTCTGCTGCTCGGTGAAGCTGTAGAGCGTCAGGCCGCGCGCTCCGGGCGGCAACCCGACCGAGTTCGAGATGTGCTTGAGCACGTGGAACAGCGAGATGAAGATCGGGATCTGCAGCAGCATCGGCAAACAGCCCGAGATCGGGTTGAAGCCTTCGGACTGCTGCAGCGCCATCATCTCTCGCTGCAGGCTCGCCTTGTCGCCCTTGTGCTTCTCCTGCAGCTTCTTGATCTTCGGCTGCATCTCCTGCATGCGGCGCTGGTAGTGCACCTGCTTGACGAAGAACCGGAACATCAGCAACCGGGCGGTCACCACCAGCATGATGATCGAGAAGGCCCAGGTCAGGCCGCTCTTCTCGTCCATGCCCAGGAACGTGAACAGCTGGTACCAGCGCAGCAGCACCCACGAGATGGAGGTGTAAAGGAAATCCAGCATCAACCAGCCTGTTCTAGGAGAGTCTTCTCATCCGACGAGTCGGTGCCGGTATCGGTTCCCTCACGCGTCGCTGGCGCGGAGTCGCTCAGCGGCGGAACCGGGTCATAGCCACCCGGCCGGAACGGCTGACACCGGCCGATGCGCCGAAGGCCGAGCATGCCGCCCTTGATCAGCCCAAAACGGGAGATAGCGGTGACGGTGTAGGCGCTACAGCTGGGCGTGAACCGGCAGGCCGGAGGCCGGCGGCAGCTCCAGGCGCCCTGATAGACGGCGATTGCCGTGATGGCCGCGCGCGCTGCCGGTCCAGGACGGTCCGTCATCGGCTGGATCCGCTCCATCCGGGGCTGTGGGAGAGCTTGCTGGTCGGGGCGCTGACTGCGCCCGAGCGGTGAGCGGGGTGAGCGCCCAACTTGTCCAGAGCGCGGCTCAGGTCATGCCCGAGCACCGCCGAGCTGGCCTTCGCGGTCTCGGGAAGGGCGCGTACCACCAGCTTGGCTCCGCTCGGAATGCGATCCAGCCGATCTTGTAGTTGAGCACGTAACCGGCGTGAGACCTGGTGCCGCACCACGCTGGCGCCTACCGCTTTTCCCACCACCAGCCCGACTCGGCTGGCGGCGGGCTCAGCCGGGTCGGTGAGAAGGTAGACCACGACCGAGCCGCTGCGTACCCGCCGTCCCCGCCTGGTCACGGCGGTGAAATCAGCAGCCGACCGAAGACGGTGAGCGGCGGGCAACACCTGGGGCGACCGGCTCAGGCGGACAGTTCGCCACGGCCCTTGCGCCGGCGAGCCTGCAGGATGGCGCGACCGGCACGGGTCCGCATCCGCAGACGGAAGCCGTGGGTCTTGGCCCGGCGGCGGTTATTCGGCTGGAAGGTCCGCTTGCTCACGGTCTGGCTCCATCGCAATCTTTGCGCCTGGGGACGCCTAGCTGGCGCACTCGGCTGGGTTGCCGAGGTCGCGCCCGGAATCGGTCGTGACCTCGGTGGAACGGCACAGGAAGTGGCCGCCGGAAAAGAGACGGCACACGAGGTCTCAACGGTACGGATCGACCCCTGCCGAGGTCAAACCGGCGCTCGACCGAGGCTGCCGGCGCCGCCTCGGTCACAGGGTCATCCATGGTTGAGGCAGGCGGAGAGGGCGCGTCGGCCCGAGGCGTGGCGACACGCCCGAGGTGT
Source organism: Jatrophihabitans sp. (assembly GCA_036399055.1). Classification (NCBI taxonomy): domain Bacteria; kingdom Bacillati; phylum Actinomycetota; class Actinomycetes; order Jatrophihabitantales; family Jatrophihabitantaceae; genus Jatrophihabitans; species Jatrophihabitans sp. The sequence continues at coordinate 201,365 of DASWNX010000017.1, read as the reverse complement.
GTCCGATGTGGCTGCTCGGCATTGTGAGTTGACCGGCTGCGCTGTTAAGTTGTCGGCTCGAACCCAATCGCTGCGGCATTGAGCGAGCACTTCGGCCAAGAAGGCCGGGGCTGTTTCGGCACCCCTCCACAGGCTGTGGATAATTCTGTGGATAGACCTCCGGTACTCAGCGGTGCCTCCGGTGGCAGTTCATCCGGTCAGGCAGGCCGCGGTGCGGTGCGGTGCATAAGCGCAAGACCGAGGGAGTGACCCAAGTGGCGGACGAGCTCGCCGATCTTGCGGACGTCTGGCACCGCGCGATCAACCAGCTCGACGACCCCTCGGTCCGGCCGCATCAGCGCGCCTGGCTCAGCCTGACCCGGCCGATCGGACTGCTGGAGGACACCGCGCTGCTGGCCGCGCCCAACACCTACGCCAAGGACTACCTCGAGAACAACCTGCGACCGCTGATCACCGCGACCCTTAGCCAGGCCCTCGGCCGCGACATCAACGTCGCCGTCACGATCCAGCCCATGGAGCCCGGCGACCGGCCGAGCGCCTCAGTCGAGGTCGAAGAGGTCGAAGACCTCGAGATCGACACCTACGACCGGTTCTCTGACGGCTTATCCGACGGCCAGGACGAGCGGGTCGAGGCCCTGGTCGACGGTCGCGCCAACGGCCGGATCGACGGCGCGGCGAACCGGCTGGGCCGAGGGGCCTACGGTGGCGTGCCTACGCCGGCGATGGTGCGGATCGACCACGAGGCCCGGCTCAATCCGAAGTACACCTTCGAGACCTTCGTCCCCGGCTCGTCCAACCGGTTCGCCCACGCCGCGGCAGTGGCGGTCGCCGAGGCCCCGGCCAAGGCCTACAACCCGCTGTTCATCTACGGCGAGTCCGGGTTGGGCAAGACCCATCTGCTGCACGCCATCGGCACCTACGGCCGCCGGCTGGAACCGACCATGCGGGTCCGCTACGTCTCCAGCGAGGAGTTCACCAACGACTTCATCAACTCGGTCCGGGTCAATGACGTCCAGTCCTTCCAGCGCCGCTACCGCGATGTGGACCTGCTGCTGATCGACGACATCCAGTTCCTGGAGCGGGCCGAGCAGACTCAGGAAGCGTTCTTCCACACGTTCAACACCCTGCAGCTGGCGAACAAGCAGATCGTGATCTCGTGTGACCGCAAGCCCGAGCAGCTGTCCGGGCTGCAGAACCGGCTGGTCACCCGATTCAAGTCGGGGCTGATCACCGACGTGCAGGCGCCGGATCTGGAGCTGCGGATCGCGATCCTGCGCAAGAAGGCCGCCAAGGACGGGATGACGCTGCAGCCCGGTGTCATGGAATTCATCGCCTCCAAGATCCAGAGCAACATCCGTGAGCTCGAGGGCGCGCTGATCCGGGTGGTGGCCTTCGGCAGCCTGAACAAGCAGGACATCGACCTCAAACTCGCCGAGATCGTGCTCAAGGACCTGATCTCAGAGTCCGACCGGCCCGACATCACCGCCTCGACGATCATGGCTGTGACGGCTGAGTACTTCGGGATCAGCCTGGAAGACCTGACCGGCAGCTCGCGCACCAGGGTGCTGGTCTCGGCCCGGCAGATCGCGATGTACCTGTGCCGGGAGCTGACCGAGCTGTCGCTGCCCAAGATCGGCCAGACCTTCGGCGGCCGCGACCACACCACGGTGATGCACGCCGAGCGCAAGATCCGGTCCCTGATGACCGAGCGCCGCAATGTGTACAACCAGATCACCGAGCTGACCAGCCGGATCAGGACCCGCGCCCGCTCCTGAGCGGCGCCCGTCGGTCCCTAGCCCCCTGTTCTCGCGGTCGCCAGCAGTGGCGACCGCGGTAATCGAGTGCTTGCACACAGTGTGGGTAGCCGTGTGGACAGCGCCTTCCGCCGCTGTGGAGGACCACTTCGAGGTTGCGCTCCTCCACCTCGAGGGTGCCTGGCCTCTCAGGTTGTGCCACCCCTGGCACACACCCCAGATGGCGGCTGATCAGGGAAAACACTGGTTATCCACAGAGCCCACAGGCCTTATGACGACGATTACTTAACTCTGATCAGAAAGACAAGAACTACCTATCACTGCTGTGTACGGACCGGGGCGGGCTGCCTGCGTGCGGGCTGGACGACTACGGTGAAAACTCAGATCCGCGAGCGGCCAAGCAGGGCGACAGAGCTGGAGGCAGGCATGGAGATCGGTCTCATCGGGCTGGGCAAGATGGGCGGCAACATGGCCGAACGGATCCGCGGGGGCGGCCACACCGTCGTGGGCTTCGACCGGTCACCGGAAGCGGCGCGCGATGTCGCCTCGCTTGAGGAGCTGGTGAGCACGCTGGCCGCGCCCCGCACCGTGTGGATCATGGTTCCCGCCGGCGCCGCCACCGAGGAGACGGTCCTGGCACTGAGTGAGCTGCTCAGCGAGGGCGACCTCGTCATCGACGGCGGCAACTCCAAGTACACCGACGACGCCCGGCATGCCGAGCTGCTCGCCGCCAAGGGCATCTCCTTCCTCGACGCCGGCGTCTCCGGGGGTGTTTGGGGCCTGAAGAACGGTTATGCGCTGATGATCGGGGGCGCGGCCGACGACGTCGCAAGGGCCCAGCCGATCTTCGACGCGCTCAAGCCCCAGGGCGAGGGTGGCTTCGTGCACGCCGGAAGCGCCGTGGGCGCCGGTCACTTCGCCAAGATGGTCCACAACGGCATCGAGTACGGCATGATGCAGGCCTATGCCGAGGGCTACGAGTTGATGGCGGCCTCACCGCTGCTGGACAACGTCGCCGAGACGTTCAAGTCCTGGCAGCAGGGCACCGTCATCCGGTCCTGGCTGCTGGACCTGGCGGTGCTGGCCCTCGATGAGGACCCTGGCCTGAGCAAGCTGCGCGGCTACGCCCAGGACTCCGGAGAGGGCCGGTGGACCGTCGAGGCGGCTATCGACAACGCCGTTCCGATGCCGGTGATCACCGCGGCGCTGTTCGCCCGGTTCGCCTCCCGCCAGGATGACTCGCCTGCGATGAAGATGGTGGCCGCACTGCGCAACCAGTTCGGCGGCCATGCCGTCGAGGCAGTCGGCAGCGTGACGGCCTCGCAGGCCATCTCGCCTGGCGCCTCCTAGAGCCTGCGCCGTCGGCCTCGATGTACGTCCAGCACCTCAGCGTCGCCGATTTCCGGAGCTGGCCCCGAGCCGATGTCAGCTTCGATCCCGGTGCCAGCGTGTTGATCGGGCCGAACGGCCAGGGCAAGACCAACCTGCTCGAGGCGATCGGGTATCTGGCCACGTTGGGCAGTCACCGGGTGGCCACCGACGCCCCCTTGATCCGGGCGGGCGCGGATCGGGCGGTGGTGCAGGCCGCGGTGGTGTCGGCCGGGCGGCAGCTGGTCCTCGAAGTCGAGATCACCGCCGGCCGGGCCAACCGGGCCAAGCTGAACCGGTCACCGGTGACACGCCCGCGTGACATCCTGGGCGGGCTGCGGACCGTGCTGTTCGCGCCCGAGGACCTGGCGATCGTTCGCGGTGACCCGTCCGAGCGCAGGCGCTTCCTCGATGACGTGTTGGTGCAGTTGACACCCCGGCTGGCAGGCGTGCGCGCCGACTACGAGCGGGTCCTCAAGCAGCGGGCCGCGCTTCTCAAGACCGCCGGCGCGGCTCGGCGAGCCGGCGGCGCCGGGGATCTGCGCACCTTGGAGGTGTGGGACGGGCACCTGGCCACCCACGGCGCGCAGCTGCTGGCCGCCCGGTTGGAGCTGGTGGCCGCGCTTCGTCCCTATGCGGTCGAGGCCTATGCCGAACTGGCGCCGGCCAGCGGCCGGCTGTCACTCAGTTATGTCAGCTCAGTTGTGGATCCAGCAGGTAATGACACCGGTGTAATACCAAGCGTGGAGTCCTTGTCCCAGGCCTTGCTCGCCGAACTGGCCAAGGTCCGGCAGCAAGAGATCGAGCGCGGCGTGAGCCTGGTGGGTCCTCACCGCGATGATCTGGAACTCCGGCTCAACGAGCTGCCGCTTCGCGGCTATGCCAGTCATGGCGAGGGCTGGTCGGCGGCGCTGGCGCTGCGACTGGCGTGTTTTCAGCTGCTCTCGGCAGACGGCGCTGAACCGGTGCTCATCCTCGATGACGTCTTCGCCGAGCTGGACACGGCTCGCCGTGATCAGCTGGCCGGCATCGCGGGCAAGGCCGAGCAGGTGCTGATCTCAGCGGCGGTGCTGGGTGACGTGCCGCCGGCATTGACCGGTGCGCAGTACTCGGTCGCTGAGGGTGAGGTTCGCCGTGCGTGAGGATTCCGACGCCAAAGTGGATATCCACCGCGCACGTGGCCGGTTTGTCGAGGGTGATCGCCAGTTGTCCACAGAACCTCACCAGTTATCCCCAAATGGTCCCACCGCTGTGCCCGACACTGAGGGTGATGACCTGCCCTCTCCTGATCTGGCGGCCGGCGCGCTTCGCTCGGCCCGGTCGATCGCGGCAGGCCGGGGCGCCGGCCGGCCGGCGCGGCTCAGCCGGCGGCGCTCAGCCGGCGGCGGGTACAGCGGCGCCCGCCCGGACGAACGCGACCCGGCCCCGATCGGCGCCATCGTGGGTCGGTCGATGGCCGAGCTCGGCTGGGTCGCCCCGCTGGCCCAGGCCAGGTTGATGGGCCAGTGGGCCAGCGTGGTGGGCTCAGACATCGCCGCCCGCTGCCAGCCGGTCAGCCTGGCCGACGGTGAGCTCAAAGTGTCGGCCGAGTCCACCGCGTGGGCGACCCAGCTGCGGTTGATGGCGCCGCAGATCCTGGCCAGGATCGCCCGGGAGCTGCCGGCCGGGCTGGTCACCAAGCTGATCATCACCGGCCCCTCGGCGCCGTCCTGGAAGCATGGTCCCTGGTCGATGCACGGCGGCCGGGGAGCGCGCGACACCTACGGCTGATCGGCAGACGCTGCCGAGCTGACGGCCGATGGCGCGTATCCCGATTCACCAGTGGCCACAAAATCGCTCAGTGGAACGATCAGCGGTGTTGCAAGCGGCATGGTGGCCTTGCCACCCCGTAGACTGGTGAGGTTGACCCCCCGCTGGTGGGTCCCCACTGATAGGCCCTGTCGCGCGAAGGCGCAGCACGGCTTGTGAAGAGCAGTCCAGATGAAGGAGCACCGAGTGCCGGCTAAGGCTGCGTCTGAATACGGAGCAGATTCGATCACCGTCCTTGAGGGGCTCGAAGCTGTCCGCAAAAGACCGGGCATGTACATCGGCTCCACCGGTGAGCGAGGCCTGCACCACCTGGTCTGGGAAGTGGTTGACAACTCCGTCGACGAGGCACTGGCCGGTCACTGCGACCGGATCGAGGTCACCCTGCTGCCCAACGGTGGCGTCCGGGTCGTCGACAACGGCCGTGGCATGCCGGTCGGCATGAACACCGCCCAGAAGAAGCCCGCGGTCGAGGTGATCCTGACCATCCTGCATGCCGGCGGCAAGTTCGACAGCGACTCCTACGCGGTCTCCGGCGGCCTGCACGGGGTCGGCATCTCGGTGGTGAACGCGCTGTCCTCCCGGCTTGAGGTCGAGATCAAGCGTGAGGGCCACGTCTGGCGCCAGCCCTACGTCGACCAGAAGCCGGCCGCGCCGCTGCACAAGGGCGAGCCCAGCAAAGAGACCGGCACCACCGTCACCTTCTGGCCCGACGACCAGATCTTCGAGTCGATCGAGTTCTCCTACGAGACGATCATCCGCCGGCTGCAGGAGATGGCCTTCCTGAACAAGGGCCTGACCATCACGGTGTGCGACGAGCGGGGCGGTGACCACGAGTTGCGCCGGGTGGACTACCACTACGCCGGCGGCATCGCTGACTTCGTCAAGCACCTCAACGCCACCAAGTCCCCGATCCACAAGTCGGTGGTCTACTTCGAGGCCGAGGACAAGGAGCTGCGGCTGTCGGCCGAGGTGGCTCTGCAGTGGAACGAGTCCTACTCCGAGTCGGTCTACACCTTCGCCAACACCATCAACACCCACGAGGGCGGCACCCACGAGGAGGGCTTCCGCAGCGCCCTGACCTCGGTGGTCAACCGGTGGGCGACCGACAAGAAGATCTTCAAGCCCAACGACGAGAAGCTGACCGGCGACGACATCCGCGAGGGTCTGGCGGCGATCATCTCGATCAAGCTGGCCGAACCGCAGTTCGAGGGCCAGACCAAGACCAAGCTGGGCAACTCCGAGGCCAAGTCCTTCATCCAGAAGGTGTGCAACGAGTGGCTGGCCGACTGGTTCGAGCGCAATCCCACCGAGGGCCGGATGATCATCACCAAGGCCACCTCGGCGGCGCGGGCCCGCAAAGCCGCGCAGCAGGCGCGCAAGCTGGCTCGCAAGAACGCCCTGGACACCATGGGGTTGCCCGGCAAACTGGCCGACTGCCGCTCCACCGACCCCGGCAAGAGCGAGCTTTACATCGTCGAGGGCGACTCGGCCGGCGGTTCGGCCAAGTCCGGCCGGGACTCGATGTACCAGGCGATCCTGCCGATCCGAGGCAAGATCATCAACGTCGAGAAGGCCCGGATAGACCGGGTGCTGAAGAACACCGAGGTCCAGTCGCTGATCACCGCGCTGGGCACCGGCATCCACGACGACTTCGATCTGGCCAAGCTGCGCTACCACAAGGTGGTGCTGATGGCCGACGCCGACGTCGACGGCCAGCACATCACCACACTGCTGCTGACCCTGCTGTTCCGCTTCATGCGACCGCTCATCGAGCACGGCCACGTCTTCCTGTCCCAGCCGCCGCTGTACAAGATCAAGTGGTCCAAGGGCGACCCGGACTTCGCCTACTCAGACCGCGAGCGTGACGGCCTGATCTCCCAGGGCGAGGCGGCCGGCCGGCGGCGCGCGGCTGGCGACTCGATCCAGCGGTACAAGGGCCTGGGCGAGATGAACGCCACCGAGCTGTGGGAGACCACCATGGACCCGGCCACCCGGGTGCTGCTGCGGGTCACCCTCGACGACGCCGCGACCGCCGATGAGCTGTTCTCGGTGCTGATGGGCGATGACGTCGAGGCTCGCCGGTCCTTCATCGTCCGCAACGCCAAGGACGTCCGGTTCCTAGACATCTAAAGGCTCTGAGCTAGACCCGGCTCGACGGGCCGGAAGGCAAGCGGGCCCGTCGGGTCTGCGCCGCCCTGCATCTGCTCTTAACGAAAGGCCGTCATGACTGAGATCCCGCCGCCGGCGACGACTGACCGGATCGAACCGGTGGACATCCAGCTGGAGATGCAGCGCAGCTTCCTGGACTACGCGATGAGCGTGATCGTGGCCCGCGCGCTGCCCGACGTCCGGGACGGCCTCAAGCCAGTGCACCGGCGGGTGCTCTACGCGATGTATGACAGCGGCTACCGGCCCGACCGCGGCCACGTCAAGTGCTCGCGGGTGGTCGGCGACGTGATGGGCAACTATCACCCGCATGGCGACATGTCGATCTATGACACCCTCGTGCGGCTGTCCCAGCCGTGGTCGATGCGGGCGCCGCTGATCGACGGCCAGGGCAACTTCGGCTCACCGGGCAACGACCCGGCGGCCGCGATGCGGTACTGCGTCACCGGCCAGACGATGATCGCCACCCCCGACGGCGACGTGGCGATCGCCGACCTGCTGCCCGGGGCCGAGCCGAACTCGACCACCGAGGTCGACTTCAAGGTGATCGGGCGCGACGGCGCGCCGGTGCGGGTCAGCGCGTTCCACCACTCCGGTGAGCACCCGGTGCTCACCGTGTCGGCCGGCGGCCGGTCGGTGACCGGCACCGCCAACCACCCGCTGCTGGTGATCGGCCGGGTTCAGAACGTCCCCACCCTGATGTGGAAGCTGATGGGCGAGATCACCGACGCCGACGTCCTGGTGCTGCGCTCGTCGGAGTTCAGCGGCCAGAGCTGGGCCAAGACGATGCCGCTGCTGCCGGACCTGAGCGCGGTCTACCGCAACGGCCAGGCCCGGCACCTGCCCGACGACGGCGGCGACCCGCGCCAGTTCACCCTGGCGCCGGTCAGCTCGGTCTCACCGGCCGGCGTCGAGGCGGTCTACTCGCTGCGGGTCGACTCGGCAGACCACGCGTTTCTCACCAACGGCTTCGTCTCGCACAACACCGAGGCCCGGCTGTCGCCGCTGGCCATGGAGATGCTGCGCGACATCGACGAGGACACCGTCGACTTCAAGCCGAACTATGACGGCCGGTCCCAGGAACCGGTGGTGCTGCCGTCCCGCATCCCGAACCTGCTGGTCAACGGCGGCGGTGGCATCGCGGTCGGCATGGCGACCAACCTGCCGCCGCACAACCTGCGCGAGGTGGCCGCGGGCGTCACCTGGGCCCTGGATCACCCCGACGCCACCCCGGACGAGCTGCTCGAGCAGTTGATGCGCGAGATCCCCGGCCCGGACTTCCCGACCAAGGCGCTGATCGTCGGCCGGGACGGGATCGAAGAGGCTTACCGCACCGGCCGGGGCTCGATCCGGATGCGGGCCGTGGTGACCGTCGAGGAGGACAGCCGGGGACGCGCGATCCTGGTGGTCACCGAGCTGCCCTATCAGGTCAACCCCGACAACCTGGTCGAGAACATCGCGGGCCTGGCCCGCGAGGGCAAGGTCGGGGGCATCGCCGACATCAACGACGAGTCCTCGGACCGGATCGGCATGCGCATCGTGGTCACCCTCAAGCGTGACGCGGTGGCCAAGGTGGTGCTGAACAACCTCTACAAGCACACCCAGCTGCAGACCACCTTCGGCGTCACGATGCTCTCGATCGTGGACGGGGTGCCGCGCACCCTGCGACTGGACCAGATGGTCAGCTACTACGTCGATCATCAGGTCGAGGTCATCCAGCGGCGCACCCGCTACCGGTTGCGCAAGGCCGAGGAGCGCGCGCACATCCTGCGCGCCTACCTCAAGGCCCTGGACGCGCTGGACGCTGTGATCGCGTTGATCCGCAGCTCTCCCTCGGCCGACGCCGCCCGGACCGGGCTGATGCAACTGTTGGAGATCGACGAGATCCAGGCCGTGGCGATCCTGGACCTGCAACTGCGCCGGCTGGCCGCCCTGGAACGGCTGCGGATCCAGGAGGAGGCCGCCGAGATCGAGGCCAAGATCGCCGACTTCAAGGACATCCTCGACAAGCCCGGCCGGCAGCGCCAGATCATCCGCGACGAGCTGAACGAGATCGTCGACAAGTACGGCAACGAGCGGCGCACCCGGCTGATCCCTTACGACGGCGACATGTCGATGGAGGACCTGATCGCCGCCGAGGACGTGGTGGTGACCATCACCCGCACCGGCTACGCCAAGCGGACCAAGACCGACCTCTACCGGGCCCAGCGCCGCGGCGGCAAGGGCGTGCAGGGCGCGGCACTGAAGACCGATGACCTGGTGGCGCATTTCTTCGTGTGCTCCACGCACGACTGGATCCTGTTCTTCACCAACAAGGGCCGGGTCTATCGCACCAAGACCTATGACCTGCCCGAGGCCAACCGCAACGCCCGCGGCCAGCATGTGGCCAACCTGCTGGCCTTCCAGCCGGACGAGGTGATCGCCGAGGTGATCACCATCAAGAATTACGAGGCCTCGCCCTACCTGGTGCTGGCCACCAAGGCCGGACTGATCAAGAAGACCAAGCTGTCCGATTTCGACTCCAACCGCTCCGGCGGCATCGTGGCCATCAACCTGCGCGAGGAGGACGAGCTGATCGACGCCGCCCTCATCTCGCCGACCGATGACCTGTTGCTGGTGAGCAAGAAGGCGCAGTCCATCCGGTTCAAGGCCGACGACGAGACGCTGCGCCCGATGGGCCGGGCCACCTCCGGTGTGATCGGCATGCGGTTCTCCGGCCAGGACGAGCTGCTGGCCATGGAGGTCGTCCAGGACGACATGGAGATCCTGATCGCGACCGACGGCGGCTTCGCCAAGCGCACCAAGGTGGCCGAGTACCCGGTCCAAGGTCGAGGCGGGAAGGGCGTTCTGACCGCGCGTATAGTTTCCACGCGTGGTGCCTTGGTTGGCGCGATGACCGTTCGGCCCGAGGATGAGATCTACGCGATCACCTCCGACGGCGTGGTGATCCGGACATCTGTGGCCGAGGTGCGGCGAACGTCGCGTCAGACAATGGGCGTGCGGTTGATCAACCTTCCCGACGGCGTCAATCTGGTCTCGATCGCTCGCAATGCCGACGAACCCGAGGAGCAGGAGTAGCAGGGATATGACTCAGGGCTATCCGCCGCCTGCTCGGGGCAGCAACGCCGGCGCTGACCAGGACACCGCGACCCTGCCGAAGGTGGGAACGTCCCAGCAGCCGCCGAGCCAGCAGTCCGGGGGCTGGTCCAGCCCACCGGTCAACTCCGGTCCCGGTTCGGGTTCGGGCCCCGACGACGGCTCGTCGGGCAACGGTTTCGGGGCGAAGCTGGCGTCCAAGGCCTCTGCCGCGGCGGCCACCGCGACCTCGGCGGCCTCTTCGGCCAAGGGCGCGATGAAGACAGCCGCGAGCGAGGCCGAGACGCGGGCCGCCCGTGGCCGCTCGGGTCGCGGCGTACGGCAGCCCCGGCGGGCCCGGCTGACCCTGAGCCACATCAACGTCTACTCGGTCTTCAAGTTCTCGTGCGTGCTGGCGATCGCGTTGTTCTTCGTCTGGCTGATCATGGTGGGCGTGCTGTACGGCATCCTCGATGTGGCCGGGGTGTTCAGCAAGGTGAACGAGACGGTGCAGACCATCTCCGGCGACGAGAAGAGCGGCGACGTGGTGACCGGCTCGCTGGTCTTCGGCGCCGCGATCATCATCGGCGCGGTCAACATCGTGCTGTTCATCGCGTTGAGCACGATCGGGGCGATGATCTACAACCTGTGCGCCGACCTGGTGGGCGGCGCCGAGGTCACGCTGTCTGAGCGTGAGTAGCTGTTCAGACGGTGGCCCTGACGGCTTGTCGGCTGGCGGCTGGTAGGCCGGCGGCCCGATGCGGGGGGCGGTTTGGGGCCGCTCAGGCCAACCGGTAAAGTCACTCCTCGCGCGTCAGCGTGCAGCGGGCCTATAGCTCAGATGGTTAGAGCGCATCCCTGATAAGGATGAGGCCGGAGGTTCAAGTCCTCCTAGGCCCACTCTGCAGCCGTTTCACGGACCCGCCCGGCCCGTGTGCAGCGAGGGAGAAGCCCGTGAAGAAGTTGCTGATGCTCGCCGCCGCGGCTGCCGTGCAATACGCCGTGAAGCGCAAGAAGGGCAAGGACAGCCGCGACGTCTGGAAGCAGGCCACCCGCTAGCGCAACGGTCGGCCCGCCGGCTGCCGCTGGACCGGCGGCTAGGATCGGTAGGCGCTCGGGATCCGCTGCTCGCGGGTCCTGTCCGGGGACGTAGCTCAATTGGCAGAGCACTGCCTTTGCAAGGCAGGGGTTAGGGGTTCGATTCCCCTCGTCTCCACCCAGACGCAGGTGGCGTGGCACTCCGCTACTGACGGCCGCTCGGCCTAGCTCGAGTACGAAGACCTCCTGGTGTGGAGCGGCGCGCCAAGGCAGTCCGCTCCGCCCAGGAAGGTTTTCGCATCTCAAAATCACTCAGCTCATGACTTTCCATACAGGCGACGGCCACAGCGGTCTCCCCCTGGGCGCGCCACCCGGTCAGACCTGATAATCCTGGTTCGAGATAAAGATTTGTTGCACGACGGTCTCCTCGCCGTAGGACCGGTTCGGATCAGTGGATTGGAGCACGATCCGGCTTCCCACCGCGTAGAGGTAGAAGTACAGGTAGCCACCTGCGGACTTCACATCCTCATCACCCAGCTCGATCCCGTCAAGATAGATATGCAGGCGGGCCCGGGTCCCACTACCCACATTGTCGTGGGCGTAAAACCCTTACGTAAGAGATGTAGCATCGGACAAGCTGTGTTGCGGTCCGTGAAGGCGATGGGCACGATGAAGGAAGCTGCTCACGCAGCCGGCGAGTTCAGACCCGAACCGCCTCAGCAGGTACGAGGGATCACCATGACCGACTCGAACCCCACTGGGCACAGCACTTCCGGCAAGCAGGGCTCGCAGGGCTCGCAGGGCGCTGACAGCCTCGAAGAGGCCGCCCAGGACGGCCCGCTGCCCGAGACCGAGAACATCGACGCGGCAGCCGAGGCCGGACGGGACAACTCCGAGGCTGAGGATCCCGGCGACAACCGCGACACCGACCCCATCGCCGGCGGGGGGATCCTCGGCGGCATCAGCCAGTCCCGGTAAGCACCGCGCAGCCGCCGCCTACCCGCTGAGCTTTCGGGCGCTGGGCGGATCTAACCCTCGGTGCTGGCCGGCTCTTCGTAGTCGCAGCGCACGCACTGCTTGACGGTGCCGATCGGCTGCATGCCGCGGTTGCTCATCGCGTGCATGTCGATCTCGAACCCGCCGCTGGTCTGGCACTCATCGCACCAGAGGTCATTGCGGATGGTCCCGCCGACGACCTGGACGACGTGCCGGATCACCGCCATGTTCGACCGCCGACCGGGCTGACGGTGTTGAGCTGATAGGGACGTGGACTAACCATCGGTGACTCCCTGTGTTTTCAGGGCTGGGGTTAAGGGCATTAATACTAATAGATCGTTACTCAGTGTGACAGCATCGCGTGAGACCTAGGTGATGTTCAGCTTGGTCGCGGCGGCGAGTCGTGGCCTCGCCGAGAATGCCCAGCTGGGCTCGCGTCGAACGCGCTAGTCGCTCGGTCGGTGGTCGGCGGTCGGTAGCCTGGGCAGCACCATGGACATCCTCGCGATCTGGCTCGGCAAACTGACGTTGCTGGCACTGCGGGCCGTCGGCCGGCGCGGCACCGCGCTACCCGGCCTGGTGGTGGAGAAGGTGTTCCCGCGCTTCCTGGCGCGCCGGCTGGCCCGGCTGCCGCTCGGCGTGGTGGTCATCACCGGCACCAACGGCAAGACCACCACCACCAAGATGGTCGCCACCGTGCTCGGCCAGCGGCACCGGGTGCTGACCAACGACACCGGCGGCAACTTCGTCCGAGGCGTGCTGACCTCTGTCGTGCAGCAGTCGTCCTGGCTCGGCCGCACACCGGCCGACGTCGCGGTGCTCGAGCTGGACGAGGCGCACGCGGTCCGGTTCTGCCAGGTCCACCAACCCGAGCGGCTGCTGCTGCTCAACGTGCTGCGCGACCAGCTCGACCGATTCGGCGAGATCGACACCACCGCCCAACTGCTGGCCAAGGTGGCGGCCCGGACCACGAGGCACGTGGTGGTCAACCGGGACGACCCCCGGCTGGTCAGGGTGGCTGCCGGGCTGGCGGCCGAGGTCAGCTATTTCGGGGTGGCGCCGGCGTTGCGGGAGCAGTTCCCCACCGACGAGGAGATGTACGGCGGCCAGGTGGAGATCTCGGAGCTGAAGGCGGCCGTCGAGCTGCTGAGCCTGGACCTGGGCGTCAGCACCGAGCTCACGCTGCGGATCGGTGACGCCGAGGAGGTCATCACCCTGCTGGCCGAGGGCGCCCACAACGCCCAGAACGCGGCCGGGGCGGCGGCCCTGGCGCTGACCTTCGGCCTGGACGCCGGCGCCATCGCGGCCGGCCTTCGCGCGGTGCAGCCGGCCTTCGGCCGCGGCCAGTCCTTCGACCTCGCCGGCCGCCGGGTGGTGCTGCAGCTGGTGAAGAACCCGGCAGGTTTCCGGCAGTCCCTGCGCACCGTGACCGGGCTGCGTCCGGCCGCGACGGTGATCGCGATCAACGACGACTACGCCGACGGCCGCGACATGTCGTGGCTGTGGGACGTGGAGTTCGCCTCGGCGCTGCAGGACATCTCCGGCCGGCTGGTGACCTCGGGAACCCGGGCTGCCGACATGGCGGTGCGGCTGCATTACGACGGCCTGACGGTCGAGCAGGTCGACCCCGACCTCGGCCGCGCCGTCCAGCAGGCCACCGCCGCGGTCGCGCCGGGTGACACGGTCGTGGTGTTCTCGACGTACACCGCGATGTGGCAGCTGCACCAGGTGCTGGCCAAGCTGACCGGGGTGGCTGTCCGATGAGGCGGGCGTCGACCATGCGCGCTCGCGCGAAGAGCCTGGGGATGAGCCGATGAGCAAGCTGACGCTGGCACACCTGTACCCGCGCGAGATGAACATCTACGGCGACACCGGCAATGTCCTGGTGCTGCGCAAGCGCCTGCAGTGGCGGGGCCTGGACGCCGACGTCGTCGGCGTGCAGGTGGGCGATCGGCTACCTGCCGACACCGACATCCTGCTCGGCGGCGGTGGCCAGGACGCGGCCCAGGGCGACATCGGCCAGGACTTCGTCAGCCGTGGCGCCGAGCTGCGGGCGATGGCCGACGACGGCGTGGTGATGCTGACGATCTGCGGCAGCTACCAGCTGCTGGGCCACCACTTCCTCACCAAGGACGGCCGCACGATCGACGGGGTCGGGGTGCTGGACGTCAGCACCACCGGCTCTGACCAGCGACTGATCGGCAACAACCACATCGACACCGACTGGGGACGGCTGGTCGGCTTCGAGAACCACAGCGGGCTCACCGATCTCGGACCCGAGGTCCAGCCGCTCGGCCGGACGGTCGCCGGCCGCGGCAACAACGGCCGGGACCAGACCGAGGGCGCGGTGCGCGGCAATGTCTTCGGCACCTACTTGCACGGCCCGGTGCTGGCCAAGAGCCCGCAGTTCGCCGACGAGCTGCTTCGCCGGGCGCTCACGCGCCGGGGCCTGGACACCGAACTCGAGCCGCTGGACGACACCCTCGCCCTGGCGGCCGCGGACGTGGCGAGCCGGCGTCCGAGGTGAGCAGGCGGTGAGAGCCGCCCCGGTGAGCAGAGCTGTGCCGGGAGCGCTCATCGTCGCGCTGGCGCTGGCGCTGACCGGCTGCCAGCCCGGTGCCGGCAGCGGTGGCCCGGCGAGCCCCCGGGCTACCCAAGCCGCGTCGTCGACCGGGCTCGCCGACGGCGGCGGCGGCGAGCGGACCGGCCCTGCCAGCACGGTGCTCAGCACCCCCCGGCCGACCTTGAGCACCCCGGGCGCCGTTGCGGAGGCGCCTGGCAGCTGCCCGTACATCAGCGCTGCTGACTTCGCTCAGCTCGAGGGCGACCGGGTAGGGCAGGTCACCGTGCTGCAGAGCCGGCCGGCGGGTTGCCGCTTCTACTTCGCCTTCGATCCCGCCGTCGTGGTGGGAGAGATCACCGTGGCCCGCTTTCCGACGGCCACCCAGGCCTACAACGCGATGGTCGGATCAGCGCAGGGGCACCCGGAAGTGCAGTCCGAGCCTGGCATCGGGGCCGGCGCGGTGGCCTTCACCACCCCGCTGCAGGGCAGTCCGAGCTGGCAGTGCGTCTTCGCCAAAGGCGCCTCGGTGGTCACCGTGCGAACCCGGCAGCCATACCCTGCATTGAACGCCTTTAATCTCGCGCGGGCGATAGCCCCGAAAATCAAGTGACGACAGGAGTCAGTTCCGTGACCGCAGCAACCCAGAAGGCCACCCTGCACACCTCGGCCGGTGACATCACCGTTGAGCTGTTCGGCAACCACGCCCCCAAGACGGTGGCCAACTTCGTCGAGCTGGCCACCGGCGCCAAGGAGTGGACCGACCCGCGGACCGGCAAGAAGACCACCGCCAACCTCTACGACGGCACCGTCTTTCACCGGGTCATCGACAACTTCATGATCCAGGGCGGCGACCCGCTGGGCCGGGGCACCGGCGGCCCGGGCTACAACTTCGGCGACGAGTTCCACCCCGAGCTGAGCTTTGACCGGCCGTACCTGCTCGCGATGGCCAACGCCGGCCCGGGCACCAACGGCAGCCAGTTCTTCATCACCACCACCCCCACCCCGCACCTCAACCGCAAGCACACCATCTTCGGCGAGGTCGCCGACGCCGACAGCCGGGCGGTGGTGGACGCCATCGGCAAGACCCGCACCGGCGCCGCGGACCGCCCGGTCACCGACATCACCATCAACTCCATCACCATCACCGACGCCTAGGCCCCTCGGCCGATACGAGAGCAAGGGACATGCAGCCGACGCAACCGCCCGCTGGACCGGACCCGTACCCCGGCTTCGCCGGTTGCTACCGGCATCCGGACCGGCTCACCGGCGTGCGGTGCGTCCGCTGCGACCGTCCTATCTGCCCTGACTGCCAGCGGGCGGCCTCGGTGGGCTTTCAGTGCCCGGACGACGTCAAGGCCGGCGCGGCCACGGTCCGCCAGGGGCGGACGGTGCTGGGCGCCCGGGTCGGCTCGCAGACCCCGTACATCACCTGGGCGCTGATCGCGCTGAACGTGGTGATCTACCTGCTGACCGGCCTGGGCCCGGGCAGCTCGCTGATCGACAACACCAACACCGAGCTGTTCCAGGACTGGGAGCTGGTGCCCAATGTGGTGGGCTTCCAGCGTGACTACCTGCGGCTGGTGACGGCGGCCTTCCTGCACCTGGGCCCGCTGCACCTGCTGCTCAACATGTTCGCCCTCTACGTCATCGGCCCGCCGCTGGAACGGGTGATGGGCTGGTGGCGCTTCCTGGCCGTCTACCTGCTCGGCGCGCTCGGCGGCTCGGTGGCCATCATGCTGATGGGCGACGTCCGCCAGCCGGTGGTGGGCGCCTCCGGAGCGATCTTCGGGCTGTTCGCGGCGGCGCTGGTGCTGTCCCGGGTGGTCGGATTCGACACCCGGTCGCTGGTGATCACGATCGGGATCAACTTCATCTTCACCTTCTCGGTGCCCGGCATCTCCAAGCTAGGTCATATCGGCGGCTTCGTGCTCGGCGGCCTGGCCAGCCTGGCGCTGCTGGGCTGGACCATGAACCGCCGGGGGCCGCTGACCGACCGGTTACGCGCCATCCAGGTGGCCAGCCTGGCAGGACTGCTGGTGGTGCTGATGGCTCTGGCGCTCTGGCGCACCGAACAGATCCGCGACGACCTGTTCGCAGAGCTGGACGGCTTGCGGGCCTCGAGCATGGCCGTCTCACACACCCCGGGTCACCTGACGCGTCCAGGTTCATCCACAGGAGTGGACGAACCTGGGGAGAACTACAGCGGTGTAATCACAGCGGTGCAATAACCTGTGGATAACGCTGGCGGGCGCTTACCGCCAGCGAACCGCCAGTCCCAGGCCGACGATCAGAAAGCCGAAGCCGACCGCGAAGTTCCAGCTGCCCAGGCTGTTCATGAACGGAATGCTCTCGGCCGCCATGTAGTAGACGACGATGTAGGCCAGCCCGATCAGCAAGAATGCCGCCATCACGGCTGGGTACCAGGGAGGGCTCGGCTTGACCATCTTGGCGTCGCCGCCGGCCGAAGCGCGCGCGCCGGTCGCTGGCGAGGGCTGGTAGCTCGACTTCTTGCGAACCTTCGACTTCGGCACGTACGTCTCCTCATGACCTGGTGGACCGGCGGGTGTCAGCCGAATCCGGCCCCGCCGACCGGCCGGCAACGGTGCGGCTAGCCTAATCGCCGCACAGCCGGCAGCGCACGCCTAGGTGTGCGCCGGTCCCAGAAATGCGACAGTAGGCACATGAGGGGCGGCACTGAGAAGCGACCGGTCGGCGGGTCCGCCGACCGCGCCGGCTGGCGCCCGCGGTTGCCCCGGCCCGCCAACCCGGGGCTGTGGCGGGCGCTGGTGCCGGTGGTAGCGCTGCTGGCGGGGCTGCTGGCCGCCACCACGGCCAGCACCGCTCGCGGCACCGACCTGCGCTCGGCCGGCCGCAGCAACCTCACCGACCTGATCCGCCAGACCGAGGCCAGAGCCGCCCAGGACAACAGGCTGGTGCGGCAACTGCAGGCCGAGGTCGCCGCGGCCACCGACCGGCTGGCCCAAGCCGACGAGCGGATCGCGGCGATCAAGGCCCGTGCGCAGCCGCTGCTGATGCCGGCCGGGCTGGTCGCGATGACCGGCCCAGGCCTCAGCGTCACCCTTGACGACGCCCACCCGGCCGAGCCGGAGAGCGACCCGGTGAAGGCCAATGCCCTGGTGGTGCACGAGTCCGACCTGCAGGCCGCGGTGAACGCGCTGTGGGCCGGCGGCGCCGAGGCGGTGATGGTGATGAACCAGCGGTTGTCGGCCACCAGCGCGGTCCGCTGCGTCGGAAACACGCTGTTGCTCAACGGCCGGGTCTACTCCCCGCCCTTCACCGTCTCCGCGATCGGCCCGGTCGCGCAGATGCGGATCGCCCTGAACGAGTCGATCAGCCTGCAGCAATACCGCGAGGACGCCGACGCCTACGGCCTGGGATACGAGGTGAGTGAGCGCGAGAAGATCGAGGTGCCGGCCTACGACGCTCCGATCGGGCTGCGCTACGCCGAAGTAGGTGATTGACCCCGCGCGAAGTAGCCAGGCGGGTGGCAGTGACACGCACGGGCTGAGCGCTCACTCCACGAGCTGAGCCGCCCAGCGGAGACGGGGGAGAATGGGGATTCACGCAACCGATGACTGGCAAGCACCACGTCGACGCTGACGTCGACGTCGATGACCGCGGCCCGGACACCTCGGGCTCAGCCATCCGGAGTCTGGGCGCCCGAGACCGCCCCGACAGCGGCGGCCGCGCCCGTGGCCGCGCCGACAGCGGTGGCCGCGCCGACAGCGGCGGCCTGGCGTTGGCCCGCGGCTTGGGCGAGGTGCTGCTGACCTGCGGCGTCGTCCTCTTGCTGTTCATCGGCTATGAGGTCTGGGTCTCGAACCTGTTCGCCGACCGCAAGCAGGCCCAGGCGCGCGAGCAGTTGACCACCGCCTGGCAGCGCGGTCAGGACCCGCTCAAGGGCGAGGACCGGATGAACCTGCCGATCGGCAAGCAGGTGGTGCTGCCCGCCGGCCAGGGCTTTGCCAACCTCTACATCCCGGCATTCGGCAAGGACTTCGCCCGGACCGTCGTGCAGGGCACCAGCGACCGCGACCTCGACGCAGGCCCGGGGCACTACGTCAGCAGCCAACTGCCCGGGCAGTTGGGCAACTTCGCCCTCGCCGGGCACCGGGTCGGCAAGGGCCAGCCGTTCCTCAACCTGGACAAGTTGCGTCCCGGCGACAAGATCGTGGTGCAGACCGCCGCCAACTGGTACGTCTACGCCGTGCTGGGCAGCCGGCCGGCCTACCTCGCGGCCGGCGGGATCGCCGATCCGGCCAAGCGGGAGGCGGCCGAGGTCGCCGCGCTGGCGGCGCTGGACAGCCAAGGGGTCCGCGGCCGGGAGATCGTCAGCCCGGAGGCCGTGCACGTGATCGCCCCGGTGCCCAATCACCCGCTGGCCACCCCGGCCCGGGCGCTGCTGACCCTCACCACCTGCCATCCCAAGTACTCCGCCGACCAGCGGCTGATCGTGCACGCCCAGTTGAGCCGCGCGGCGCCTCGCTCCGGCTCGTCCCTGCCCCGAGAGCTGCCCGGAGGAACGATCTAGATGTACGGCTGGATCTGGCGGCGGCTGCCTGGCGGCACCGCCCTGCGAGTGGCCCAGGCGCTGCTGCTGGTGGTCCTGGTGTCCGCCCTGTTGCTGTTCGTGGTGTTTCCCTACCTCGAGCCCCGGCTGCCTGCCAACCCGCTGACCGGACCCGTCACCGTCGACGAGTAGTCCCAGAGCGCACACTGGTCGACATGACGCGCATCCTGGTCATCGACAACTACGACAGCTTCGTCTACAACCTGGTGCAGTACCTGGCGCAGCTGGACGCTGAGGTGGTGGTCCGCCGCAACGACGAGATCACCGCCGAGGAGGTGGTGGCGCTCGACATCGAGGGCGTCCTGATCTCGCCCGGCCCCGGCATTCCCGAGGACGCCGGTGTCAGCATGGCCGTGGTGAGCGCCGCCGCGGACAGCGGACTGCCGGTGTTCGGAGTCTGCCTGGGGCACCAGGCCATCGGCGTGGCGTTCGGCGCCGTGGTGGAGCGGGCGCCGGAACTGCTGCACGGCAAGACCAGCGACGTGCTGCACACCGGAGGCGGGGTGCTGGCCGGCCTGCCGACGCCGTTCACCGCGACCCGCTACCACTCGCTGACGGTGCGCGAGGACACGCTGCCCGAGCAGCTCGAGGTCACCGCCCGGACCGCCTCCGGGGTGGTGATGGCGGTGCGGCATCGCGAGCTGCCCATCGAAGGCGTGCAGTTTCATCCCGAGTCGGTGCTGACCCAGGGCGGTCACCGGATCCTGGCCAACTGGCTCATCCGGTGCGGCGGCCAGGTCGACTGGGCCCGGGTCTCCGAACTCGGGGCCGGCCTGGACAGCCTGCGCGGCCAGGCCTTCAGCTCCGCCGTCTGAGCAGTGGCCGTCCCCGGCGGCGGCTCAGCGACGGCGGCTCAGCGCAGCGGCTCGGCCAGCGCCGTGTCGGCTGCCTGGACCGCCCGGCCCGACCGGACGAACTCCACCGCGGCCTCGATCTCGGGCGCCAGGTACCGGTCGGGCCCGGGGCCCGGCACCGACTCGCGCAGCGCCGCCAGCACGGCGCCGGTGGCCGGCCCCGGCAGCAGCGGCCGGCGCAGGTCCAGCGCCCGGGCGGCGCTGAGCAGCTCGATGGCCAAGACCTGGGTCAGCCCGTCCACTGATCGGCGCAGCTTGCGAGCCGCTGACCAGCCCATCGAGACGTGGTCCTCCTGCATCGCGCTGGACGGGATGGAGTCCACCGAGGCCGGCACGGCCAGCCGCTTGAGCTCGGAGACGATGGCGGCCTGGGTGTACTGGGCGATCATGTGCCCGGAGTCCACCCCGGCGTCGTCGGTGAGGAACGCGCTGAGCCCCCGCGAGCGTGAGACGTCGAGCATCCGGTCGGTGCGCCGCTCGGACATGCTGGCCACGTCGGCTGCCGGGATCGCCAGGAAGTCCAGCACGTAGCCGACCGGGGCGCCGTGGAAGTTGCCGTTGGACTCCACCCGGCCGTCGGAGGTGACCACCGGGTTGTCCACCGCCGAGGACAGCTCGTAGCCGGCCACCATCCGGGCGTGCGCCAGGGTGTCGCGGGCCGCGCCGGCCACCTGTGGCGCGCAGCGCATCGAGTACGCGTCCTGGACGTAGACGCAGTCCGGGCCGGCGTGTGAGGCCACGATCGGCGAGGCGGCCAGCAGCGCCCGCATGTTGGCCGCGGCCACCGCCTGACCGGGCTGCGGCCGCAACGCCTGCAGGTCGGCGGCGAACACCCGGTCGGTGCCCAGCAGCGCCTCGACCGACATCGCCGCCGTCAGGTCGGCGGTGCGCAGCAGCAGGTCTAGGTCGGTGCAGGCCAGCAGCAGCTGCCCCAGCATCCCGTCGGTGCCGTTGATCAGCGCCAGGCCTTCTTTCTCCGCCAGCGTCACCGGCGCGATGCCGGCCGCGGCCAGTGCCTCACCGGCCGGTCGCACCCGGCCGGAGGCGTCGCGCACCTCCCCCTCGCCCATCAGCGCCAGTGCCACGTGGGCCAGCGGCGCCAGGTCGCCGGAACAGCCCAGCGAGCCGAACTCGCGCACCACCGGCGTGATCTGGGCGTTGAGCAGCGCGGCCAGGGTCTGCGCGGTCTGGACCCGGATGCCGGTGCGTCCGGTGGCCAGGGTCGACAACCGCAGCAGCATCAACGCCCGGACCACCTCGCCCTCGATCTCGGGGCCCGAGCCGGCGGCATGGGAGCGCACCAGCGAGCGCTGCAGCTGGGCCCGCCGATCGAGGGGGATGTGCTTGGTGGCCAGCGCGCCGAAGCCGGTGGAGATGCCATAGTGCGGCTCCACGTCGTCGGCGAGCGCCTCCACGATCGAGCGGGAGGCCGCCATCGCCGACAGCGACTCCTCGCTCAACTCGATGGGAGCCCTGCCACGGGCGACCGAGACCAGTTCTGCTTCGGAGATGGGACCTGAGCCCACCGACACCGTTGTCATGCGGCCATTCTCGCCCAGGCTCTCGCGCCGGGTAGGTTCGAGGGCATGAAAGCGGTGCTGGCCTGCGAACCCGGCGGTCCGGACGTCCTGTCGCTGGGCGAGGCGCCTGACCCGTCGCCGGCTGCCGGCGAGGTGCTGCTGGACGTGGCCGCGACCGCGGTGAACCGGGCCGATCTGCTGCAGCGTGCCGGCAAGTACCCCCCGCCGGCCGGGGCCTCACCGATCCTTGGCCTGGAGTGCAGCGGCCGGATCGCCGCGCTCGGCGAGGGCGTCACCGGCTGGCAGGTCGGTGACGAGGTGTGCGCCCTGCTGTCCGGCGGTGGTTACGCCGAGCGGGTCTGCGTGGCCGCCGTGCAGCTGATGCGGGTGCCGGCCGGTCTGGACCTGATCAGCGCCGCCGCGCTGCCTGAGGTCGCCTGCACCGTCTGGTCGATGGTCCTGGACTCCGCGCCGGCGGCCGCGCTGGTTCCGGGTGAGAGCTTTCTGGTGCACGGCGGCAGTTCCGGAATCGGAACCATGGCGATCCAGCTGGCCGCCGCGCAGGGTTGCCGGGTCTTCACCACCGCCGGCTCCGCCGAGAAGCTGGCAGCCTGCCGCGAGCTTGGCGCCGAGCTTGCGATCAACTACCGCGACAGCGACTTCGTCGAGGTGATTCGCGCGCACACCGAGGGGGCCGGCGTCGACGTGGTGCTCGACACCATCGGCGCCAAGTACCTCCCGGGCAACCTGGACGTGCTGGCCACCGGTGGCCGGATCGCGGTCATCGGCCTGCTCGGCGGCAGTTCGGGCACCCTGAGCCTGGCCGCCCTGATGGCCAAGCGGGCCACGGTCCACGCCGCCGCCCTGCGATCACGGCCGTTGGAGCAGAAGGCGGCGATCGTGGCTGGAACCGAGGCGCATGTCTGGCCGCTGGTCGAGGCCGGGACGGTCCGCCCGGTGGTGCACCAGGTGCTGGCGCTGGCCCAGGCCGCCGACGCCCACCGGATCGTGGAGAGCAGCGCTCATATCGGCAAGCTGGTGCTGGCGACCGGGTGAGCCGGGACGCCTCTAGGATCGAGTCTCGAACCACGATTTCTGCAAGCTTCTCAAGGACAGGACGTGCTCATGACTGACGGCGACACGGGCTCCTACCTCCGGGGCGCTCAGCCCACTGCGGCGTCGGAGCCCGGCGGCGATCAGGTGGTGGTGCTGGCCTCGGGCGAGGAGTCCGAGGGCCGCGAGCAGGACCTGATGTCTCAGGTCGAGCAGCCGGCGAAGGTGATGCGGATCGGCACCATGATCAAGCAGCTGCTGGAGGAGGTGCGGGCGGCGCCGTTGGACGAGGCCGGCCGGTCCCGGCTCCGAGAGATCCACCAGTCCTCGATCAAGGAACTCGAAGAGGGCCTGGCGCCTGAGCTGCGCGAGGAGCTGGACCGGCTGACGCTGCCCTTCGACGA
Organism: Jatrophihabitans sp.; assembly: GCA_036399055.1. Classification (NCBI taxonomy): domain Bacteria; kingdom Bacillati; phylum Actinomycetota; class Actinomycetes; order Jatrophihabitantales; family Jatrophihabitantaceae; genus Jatrophihabitans; species Jatrophihabitans sp. The sequence continues at coordinate 178,174 of DASWNX010000017.1, read as the reverse complement.
TGATCACGTGCCCAGCGAGGCCGAGCTGCGGATCGCCCAGGCGCAGCTGGTGGGCTGGCTCGAGGGGCTGTTCCACGGCATTCAGACCGCGCTGTTCGCCCAGCAGATGGCCGCCCGTGCCCAGCTGGAGCAGATGCGTGGGCGGGCGTTGCCCGGACAGGTGGGGCCGGGCGCCGTGCCGGGCATCCCCGGGCTACAGCGTCCGGGCCCTGACGGCGAGCATGGCACCGGGCAGTACCTCTAGCCTGCTCAGGACTCCAGCAGCGCCCAGATCAGCTTGGCCACCGCGTCCTCGTCGTTGGTCTCGGCCAGCACGGTTCCGGCCGCCGCCAGCGCCGACGGGTGGGCGTTGGCCACCGCGTAGGACTGGCCGGCCCACTCCAGCATCGGCACGTCGTTGGGCATGTCGCCCACCGCCGCCACGTGGCGGCGGCTGATGCCGTGTGAGTCGGCCAGCGCGGCCAGCCCGAACGCCTTGGTGATGCCGGTGGCCGAGATCTCCACCAGTGGCGAGTGCCCTGACCGGGTCACCGTCACCTGGTCGCCCACCAGCGCTTCCACCAGATCCATGAACTCATCCGGCTCCAGTCCGCGGCCTCTGGCCAGCAGCTTCACGGCCGGCTTGTCCAGCAGCCCTGACAGCTCCACCGCGGCGGGGGTGGGCAGTCGCCGGCCGGACCGGTCGGCCTCGGGCATGATGCCCCAGTCGTGGCGGTACTCCGGCTCGTAGGCGAAGTCCTGGGCGTACTCCAGGGCGAAGCGGACCTGCGGGATCTTGGCACGCAGCACGCCGGTGATCTCGGCCAGCATCTCCGGCGGCAACGGGTGCTCGGCCAGGACGGTCTCGGTGTGCAGGTCATAGGTCAACGCGCCGTTGGCGCTCACCGCGACCCCCCGATGACCGGTCGCTTCGGCCACCTCGTGCAGCCAACGCGGTGGCCGTCCGGTGACGAAGGCGATGATCAGCCCCGCTTGCTCGGCAGCCTGTAGAGCGTCCCGGGTCTCCGGGCTGACGGTGTTGTCGCTGCGTAGCAGGGTCCCGTCGAGATCGCTGGCCAGCAGCCTGATCACGGCCTAGCCGATCGGTTCGGCCAGCGGCGCGGACGGGTCCGCGAGGAGGGGACGAGGTGCGGTCGGGTCACTCCAAAGAGCCTACGTGCACCGCTGGCGACACCCCCGGGATCGGCGCTGGAAACACAAATCGGACACACGTGTGTTAAATCCCGGTGAGGGTTTGCATAAGGGGGGGTGAACGTGAATCGTCATTGACGTGAACGATTTCGTTCTGTTGCTCATCGTGGTCACAGCCGCGCTCACCTTTGATTTCACCAATGGTTTCCACGACACCGCCAACGCCATGGCGACGTCGATCGCGACCGGAGCGCTGAAACCGAAGACCGCCGTGGCGCTCTCGGCCGTGCTGAACCTGGTGGGCGCGTTCCTGTCCATCAAGGTCGCCGCGACCATCGCCAGCGGGATCGTCGACTCCGGCGCGATCACCCTGCCGATCGTGTTCGCCGGCCTGCTCGGCGCGATCATGTGGAACATGATCACCTGGAGCATCGGCCTGCCGTCCTCGTCCTCGCACGCGCTGATCGGCGGGGTCATCGGCGCGGCGCTGGTGGCGGCCGGGACCTCCTCGATCCACGGCCAGTCGATCGTCGCCAAGGTGATCATCCCGGCGCTGCTCGCGCCGGTGCTGGCCGGCCTGGTGGCGATGCTGGCGACCCGGCTGAGCTACTCGATCGCCAAACCCGACGAGCGGCCGCGCAGCCACCGGTACTTCCGCTACGGCCAGCTGGCCTCGGCCTCGCTGGTCTCGCTGGCCCACGGCACCAACGACGCGCAGAAGACCATGGGGGTCATCACCCTCGCGCTGATCGCCGGCAACCAACTCCAGCCCGGGTCCAACCCGCCGATGTGGGTCATCGTCAGCTGTGGGGTGGCACTGGCCGCAGGCACCTACTTCGGGGGCTGGCGGGTGATCCGCACCATGGGCCACCGGCTCACCCACATCGAGGCGCCGCAGGGCTTCACCGCCCAGACCGCCTCCGTCGCGGTGCTGCTGACCGCGACCCAGGGCGGGCTGCCGCTGTCGACGACCCACATCACCTCCGGGTCGGTGCTCGGCACCGGCCTCGGCCGGCGAGGCGGCAGTGTCCGCTGGGGGGTGGCTGGCTCGATGATCATCGCCTGGATGCTGACGCTGCCGGCGGCAGGCCTGATCGCGGCCGGCATCGCCTTGATCGTCGTCGGCGGCGGCTCGGGGCAGATCCTGCTCATCTCGGTGGCCGCCGTGGCGGTGCTCCTGGGCTTCTGGCTCTGGTCCCGGCGCAACCCGGTCGGCGCCGGCAACGTCAACGAGGCCCCTGACAGCTTCGGCCGGATCAGCGCGATCGAGCGCCCGGTGCTGGAGCAGGCGGCGGGTTGAGCGCGATGAGCGGCTACCTGGACCTGGCGGTCCTGCGCAACGTGGCCCTGGTGGCTCTGGTCGCCGGAATCGGCATCACGGTGATGTTCTCGGTCGCGGTGCGAGCCATGACCACTGCCGACGAGCAACCCGGCCAGCCGGCCGCGGTGGCCCGGCTGCTGGCCGCCGGCTGCCTGCTGGTGGTGCTCGCCGCGATTGCCGTCGGTCTGTGGGCGGTATTGGCCAAGTGAGGTCGCACGGCGATCTAGGCTGACGGCGTGACCACGTCAGACCGGCTTCCGATCAAGATGCTGCACGACCGTGTGCTGGTCAGGGTCTCGGTCGAGGAGGGTGAGCGGCGCTCCTCCGGCGGCATCCTGATCCCGGCCACCGCGCAGGTCGCCAAGCGGCTGATCTGGGCCGAGGTGCTGGCGGTCGGCAACCACGTCCGCTCGGTCGAGCTGGCAGACCACGTGTTGTTCAGCCCCGAGGACCGGCACGAGGTGGAGATATCAGGCGAGGACTACCTGCTGCTGCGCGAGCGCGACATCCACGCGGTCGCGGCCAAGCGGATCGAGTCCAACACCGGTCTGTACCTGTAAGGCCGGCTACCCGGTCCCGGCGCCGCGGATGCGGTCCAGCCAACCGGCCGCCTGCCTGAAATCCTCGTCGGCGCGCCCGCTCAGAACCTCGCCGAGCCGGCCGTCGCGGCGCGGGTAGGAGCCCAGGTAGCGAACGTCGGCGCAGATCCGGCGCAGCGCGGCCAGGGCATCGCCGACCCGGGCTTCGCGGACGTGGCCCTCGCAGTCGATCGAGAAGCAGTACTGGCCCAGCCGGCCCTTGGTGGGCCGGGACTCGATACGGGTCAGGTTCACCCCGCGGGTGGCGAACTCGGTCAGGATCTCCAGCAGGGCGCCGACGTGGTCGTCCTGGGGGTAGGCCACCACCGTGGTCCGGTCGTTGCCGGTCGGCGGCGGCGGCTCGGCGGCCCGCCGGAGCAGGACGAACCGGGTGACCGCCCCCGGGTTGTCGGCGATGTCGTGGGCCAGGCTGTCCAGGCCGTACCGCTGGCCCGCGGCAGCGGGGGCCACCGCGGCGTCGTAGCGCCCGTCCGCCACCGCCTGGGCGCCGCCGGCGGTCGAGTCCACCGGGATCACCTTCGCCGCGGGCAGCTGGGTCAGCAGGTACCTGCGCACCTGCGCCGCGGCATGCGGGTGGGTGGCCACGGCGCTGATGTCGGCCGGCCGGGTTCCGGGGCGCGCCAGCAGGTCGAACACCACCGGCAGGTAGGTCTCGGCGGCGATCACCAGTGGCGAGCCGCCAGCCAGTTCGGCCAGCTCGTCCAGGGTGGCCGGCACCGACCCCTCGACGGAGTTCTCCAGCGGCACCACCGCGCCCAGGACCGTCCCCGCCCGCACCGCGTCGACGGCTTCGACGACGCTGGCGTGCGGCGCCAGCTCCGCGTCGCCGGCCAGCGCCTGGGCGGCCACGTGGGCGAAGCTGCCTTCTGGGCCCAGAAAGCCGTACGGGCCGTGCGCAGCGGTGGTCGCGGGTGCCACAAGGCGCAGTTTAGTGCCGGATCGGTCGGCGGACTCCCGATCGGTGATCGGCTAGCGTGCCAGCGCCGCCTTGACGGCCTGCTCCTCCTCGGAGGAGAGCGCGTGCGCGCCGACGCCGGCAGTCAGCGCCTTGGCGTAAAGCCGGGTGTCGGAGGTGCTGGCGATCGAGGTCAGCGTGATGCCGTTGCCGCCGTCATCGAGCAGCGCCAGCGAGAACGACAGCCGCCCACCGAGGTCTTCAAAGGCGTCGAAGCGCACCAGGGCGACCCGCCGTAGCACCGTGCCGACCGAGCTGGTCAAGTTCTGCACCGTCTCGGCCAGGGCCTGCCGCTCGGCCGCCACCCCGGAGGCCAGCTCCTGCTGGGCCGCGGCGAGGTCGCGCTGCAACTCCATGATGTCCTTGCGCACCGCCTCGCTGGCGGCCATGTGCTTGTCGGCGATCTCCAGGATGGTCTCGCGACCCGAGGCGCCGCGAGAGAGCAACGCGACCGAGCGCCGCAGCCTGCTGAGGGTGCGCAGGGCCAGCACGCCAGCCACTAGACCGGCCAGTCCGAAGATCATGGCGCCGACCGCCAGCCAGGTACTCATCGCTGGTCAGGGTATGACGTGGGCCGGTCCCCGCGGGCGCCGACACTCTCCGTCACCGCCGAGCCGCGAGGGGAGGGGACACGTCCCCGATCCGGCGGCAGGCAGAATGGACGTCAAGATGACCTCCTTCCTCGGGGCGTTCGCTCTCGCCTTCGCCGCGGTCGTGCTCGTCGAGCTGCCCGACAAGACCATGCTCGCGACGCTGGTGCTGTCGACCCGGTACCGCCGGCGTCCGGTGCTGGCCGGCGCTGCCGCCGCGTTCGGGGTGCAGTGCGTGCTCGCCGTCACCGCCGGCGGCCTGCTGCACCTGTTGCCGCACCGGATCCTCGAGGCCACCGTGGCGCTGCTGTTCGCCGTCGGGGCGGTCCTGCTGTTCAGAGAGAGCGTGGCCGGCGGCGACGAGCAGCTGGGCGCCGGCGGGCCGTCCGAGCCGGATGTCAGCGATCGACGGGTCTTCGGGATCTCCTTCGGGGTGCTCTTCGCCGCCGAGTGGGGCGACGCCTCGCAGTTGGCCACTGCCGGCCTGGTCGCGCGCTACGGCCAGCCGGTGGCCACCGGCCTGGGCGCCTTTCTGGCGCTGGTGGGCGTGGCCACCCTCGCCGTGTTGGTCGGCAAGGTGATCCTGCGCCGGGTGCCGCTGCGACTGGTGCACCGGGTAGCCGCCGTGGCGTTCACGGTGTTCGCGGTGGTGGCGGCGGTGGCCGCCGTCCGGGGCTGACCAGCCGCCGTCCGGGGCTGACCATCGAGTCGGCGCGATAACCTAAGGGCATGACTGTTCGGATGCGTCCCGTCCTGTCCGCGCTGCCTGCTTACGTGCCGGGTCGCAGCGTCCCGGGCTCGATCAAGCTGGCCAGCAACGAGATTGCTTACGGGCCGTTGCCGCACGTGCTGGACCGGATCACCGAGGCCGCGGCTGCTGCCAACCGCTATCCCGACACCAATTCCAGCGAGTTGCTGCTGGCGCTGTCGGAGAAGTTCGGCGTCGGCGTCGAGCACCTGGTGGTGGGCTGCGGCTCGGTGTCGCTGTGCCAGCAACTGGTGCAAGCCAGCGCCGGCCACGGCGACGAGGTGATCTTCGGCTGGCGGTCCTTCGAGGCCTATCCGATCATCACCGCGATCGGCGGCGCGCAGGCGGTGCAGGTGCCGCTGCGCGAGCAGGTCTATGACCTGCCGGCGATGGCCGACGCCGTCACCGACCGGACCCGGCTGATCTTCGTCTGCAATCCGAACAACCCGACCGGCACCGCGGTGTCCGGGGTCGAGCTGATCGATTTCCTGGACCGGGTGCCTTCCGAGGTCCTGGTGGTGCTGGACGAGGCCTACCGCGAATTTGTCACCGACGAGAAGGTGCAGGACGGCACCGGCCTGTTGGAGCGCTATCCGAACATCATCGTGCTGCGGACGTTCTCCAAGGCCTACGGCCTGGCCGGCCTGCGGATCGGGTATGGCCTGGCCGCTGACCCGGCCGTCGCCACGGCGGTCCGCCAGACCCAGGTCCCGTTCGCGGTGACCCACGTGGCGCAGGCCGCCGCGCTGGCCAGCCTGGAGCCCGAGGCCGAGCGGCAGCTCAGCAGCCGGGTGGATGAGGTGGTCGCTGAGCGGGCCCGGGTCACCGGCGCGCTGCGCGCGGCCGGTTATCACCTGCCCGACTCCGAGGCCAACTTCGTCTGGCTGGACGAGGGCCCGCCGGCCCAAGGCGGCGTGGACGCCGCCGCTTTCGGCGCCGGCTGCGAGGCCCGTGGCGTGATCGTGCGGGCGTTCCCCGGCTCCGGCGTGCGGATCACCATCGGCGCCACCGCCGAGAATGACGCGTTCCTGGCCGCGGCCGCCGACCTGCGTGAGCAGCTCTGAATCTCAGCTGTAGTCCGTGACTTCAGAAATCCACGACTTGACAGAAGTTATGAACAGGCTGTGCGGTCACCCACAGTGTCATCCACAGCTGTGTGCATAGAGCCGATAACTTCACCGGGTTTTCGTATCACTTTCGCCAATTTCCATCATGAGAATTCAATTTTTCGACCATGAGCCAGCTGACTGCGCGACGGCCAGTGATTGCTTTCCATGTGACATCAGGTCTCCTTAAGAAAAGCGGTCACTCCATGCGCCGACGCTGGTGACCGCGGCATCAAGCGGGAGATGAGACGTCAGTGACGATCACTGGCTCGGTGGTTCTCGCTGGCGACCCATCGCCGCGATCGCTGCCCAGCCGGACCAACAGGGTGATGCTGCGGTGGGTGAGCTCGACGAGCACCGCCCCCACGGCGCCGATGATGCCCGCGATAGCCAGGCGCAGGGGCGTCACGTCGAGCAGGAACACGCCGTGCCCGAGGGCCGGTATGGCTACGATGAGGGCGACGGCGGCGCCCAGGCTCGCGACAAGGGCCAGTTTCCAGCCGGCGAGTGGGCGGGCCAGGACGAGCAGCGTCCACAGTGACACAATCAGCACGGTGAGCGTGGCGGTGGTGCGCGCCTCGGCCACCTCCGCACCGTGATCGATCAGCCTTGTTGATTGATAGCCGAGGTAGGCGCAGGCTCCGGTGACAATGCCGGTCGGAATCGCGAAGCGCAGCACTCGACGCAGGTAGCCGGGCCGGTACCGACGGTTGTTTGGGCCCAACGCCAGCGCGAAGCCTGGTATCCCGATCGTGACGGCGGAGATCAATGTCAGCTGGATCGGCGCCAACGGGTAGGCGTCCTGGGTGAAGGTGACGATGATGGCCAGTACCAGGGCGTAGATGTTCTTGACCAGGAACAGGCTCGCCGCCCGCTCGATATTGGCGATGACCCGGCGTCCTTCACCGACGACGTCGGGTAGGTGCGCGAAGCTTCCGTCGAGCAGGACGATCTGGGCGACGGCCCGGGTGGCGGGCGTGCCGTTGCCCATCGCGATGCCGATGTCGGCGTCTTTGAGCGCGAGCGCGTCGTTGACGCCGTCGCCGGTCATCGCCACGACGTGCCCCTGACGTCGCAATGCCTGCACGACGGCCCGTTTCTGGTGCGGGGTGACTCGACCGAAGACGCTGTGGGTGTCGAGCACCGCCGCCAGTTCGTCCAGGTCCTCGGGCAGGGTGCGGGCGTCGACGGCATCTGCGGCGCTACCGACTCCTGGTAGGTGCAGTGCCGCGGCGACCGCGCCGACGGTGCGCGGGTTGTCACCAGAGAGGACTTTGATCCCGACGCCTTGTTCGGTGAAGTAGCGCAGCGTGGCCTCGGCGTCTTCGCGGACATGCTCAGCCAGCACGACGAGCGCCGCGGGTCGCACGTCCTTGGGCAGCCCCGCATCGCTGCTGAGGCCTTCCTCGGAGCCGGTAGCCGCCAGCAGCAGCACGCGGGAGCCGGCCGCGGCAAGGGTGTCTGCGTGCGCGCGTGCGTCGACTTGGGCAGGACTGGTCGGGGTGTGCAGGACCATCTCCGGCGCCCCGAGAATCCAACTTCCGTGCTCATCCACCGATATGGCCGACCATTTGCGTGCAGAGGAGAACGGGATGACGTTAGCCGGCTGCCAACTGTCGTCTGTGAATACCGCCGACAACGCAGCCGCGGTCGCGTTCGCGTCATCGGCCCGCGTCAGCAGCGAAAGCGCGGCCCGAACGGCGATGTCGTCGGCGCCCGGACACACCTCCAACCGGTCGAAGCGGATGTCGCCGTAGGTGAGCGTGCCGGTCTTGTCGAGGCAGATCACGTCGACGCGGGCCAGCGCCTCAACCGCAGGCAGTTCCTGCACCAGCGTGGACCTGCGGGCCAGGCTCAGCGTGGCGATCATGAATGCCAGGCTGGTGAGCAGCACCAGTCCCTCAGGCACCATGCCTACCAGCGCCGCCACCGTTCCGGTCACGGCATCGCGCCACCCGTGGTTGTCGGCGCTACCGAACTGACTCCAGACCAACAGCGGCGCCATCACCGCGAGGGCGACAGAGATCCACCTCAGCAGGCGGTTCGTGCCGGAGACCAGTTCCGAGTGCGTCACCCTGTAGCGACGGGCCTCGGCCGTCAGTCTGGTGACGTAGGCATCCGCGCCTACCGCGGTGGCTTGGAACTGTCCTTGACCTGCGACGACGATCGATCCTGACCGCACGTGGTCGCCTGCCACCTTCGCCACCGGCTCGGACTCGCCGGTCAGCAGCGACTCGTCGATCTCCAGCCCGGAGGATTCACGCAGCGTTCCGTCTGCCGGCACCTGATCACCGGCCTGCACCACGAGCAGGTCATCCAGAACCACCTCGGCCACCGCGACCTCGGCCGCAGGCACGCCATCGCGAACTACGCGCGCGTGCGGTGCGTTGAGCACTGCCAGCCTGTCGAGGGTTCGTTTGGCCCGCGACTCCTGCACGATGCCGATCGCTGCATTCGCGATGATGACCAGGCCGAAGAGTCCGTTCTGCCACCGTCCGGTGAAGAGGATGACGACGAACAGCGTCACGAGCAGGGCGTTGAAGACGGTGAGGACGTTGGACCGCACGATCTCGCCGATTGTGCGGCTCGTGCGCGAATCGGTGACGTTGGCCTGCCCGCGGGCCACGCGCTCAGCGACTTCGGCGCCACTCAGACCCGAATGCGGGGTGAGGAACTCGGCCACGGTCGGCCGCACCGGCCCGACAGGCTCCCCGATCAGGGCAATCGGGGCCAAACCGGCATCGGTCATGTAGATTCGGCGCCGCCCCGCGCGGGAGTCGCCAGCCTTCGGCGCCTACCAGCCCGGACGATTCCCATGATCGGATGGTCCCACGCCTGGCAACTCACAGTCGGCGACGCAGGACCGGGACCTTGGCCCCTACCGCGGCAGGCAGAACCGTTGTGGACTTGTTCTGGGATCGAACTCGAGAACGACTCGTCGCAAGAGGACGGTCGCTCAGACATCTGGCAGGAGGATCGATGAACGACGGTGCACGTGCGGTGGTGGTCGGGATCGACATCATCGACGCCGATATGGCAGCGCTTCGCTGGGCGGTCGCGGAGGCTGCCCTGCGTGAGGCGCCGTTGCGCATCGTGCACTCCTACAGCCGCACCCAGGACCGGCAGTTCACCACGGCTACTCGGCTTGCCGCTGTCGACGCCTCGCCGGCGCACGCCCGGGCTGAGTCGGTTCTGGACGCCGCAGCTCGCCGATGCCGACTTCTCAGTCCGCAGCTGTTGGTGTCGTGTGTGGCATCCGAGGGCACTGCCGCAGCGGTCCTGCTCGCTGAAGCTCGCCAAGCCAGCCTGGTGGTTATCGGCTCACGCAAGTTGGACGCGCTGGGTTCGCTGCTGCTCGGCTCGACCGGACAGGCGGTGGCCGAACGTGCGCCGTGCCCCGTCGTCGTGATCGGCGAGCAACCACCGAAGAACTCAGCAGGCGGTGGCCGCGTCGTGGTGGGAGTGAACCTTGACGAAGACGACAGCACGGTCCTGGCTTTCGGATTCGCCCAGGCACGCCGACACACCGCTGTGCTGGAAGTCGTCGTGTGCTGGAAGCCGGATCTGATGAGCGCCGCCAGCCTGCTCTACGAGGCCGTTGCGGCTGAGCAGGCCACAGTGGAAGACCTGCTCGATGACAGGCTCACGCCGTGGCGGGAGCGATTTCCGGATGTGCAGGTGAGTCAGGTTGTTCTGGAGCAGCGTCCGGTCGCCGGCTTGGTCGCCCGCGCAGCTGGCCAGCGATTGCTCGTGGTCGGCCGACGTGGCATTCATCCGCTACAGGCTCCATTGCTGGGCGCGGTCAATCTCGGTGTGCTGCATCGATCCCAGTGCCCGGTAGCGATCGTTCCGACGGTCGCCGCCGACGCCGGTCATCCTCACAGCGTCCGGTCGCTCGGGCGCCAGCCAACGTCATGAACTCATACGACTAACTCATCGCTGCCGGCCAGTCACTCCATGCCGCGGTCGCCCCGAGCCCGCTCCCGGGGGGCGGCCGCGTTCCGGACGGCCGCCGCCACCGCGGTGGGCACCGACGGGTCGAACACCGACGGCACTATGTAGGCGGCGTTGAGCTGCTCGTCGCTGACGCAGTGCGCCAGCGCCGAAGCCGCCCGCAACAGCATCTCGGTGTTCACCTGGCCGGCCTGGGAGTCCAGCAGGCCCCGGAACACCCCTGGAAACGCCAGCACGTTGTTGATCTGGTTCGGATAGTCCGAGCGACCGGTGGCCAGGATGGTGGCGTACTGGCGCGCGGCGTCGATGTCGGTCTCCGGGTCGGGGTTGGCCAGGGCGAACACCACCGGGTCCTCGGCCATGTCGGCGATCCACTCGGCCGGCAGCACCCCCGGCGCGGACACCCCGATGAACACGTCGGCCCCGCGCAGCGCGTCATGCAGGTCGCCGGTCAGGCCCTCGGGGTTGGTCCGCCGGGCCAGTGCGAGCTTGGACGGGTTCAGGGTCTCGTCGTTGGGCGAGAGCACCCCCTCGCGGTCCCAGACCAGCACGTGGCGCACCCCGGCTGCCAGCAGCAGGTCCACGATGGCGGTGCCGGCCGCGCCGCCGCCGGCGACGACCACCCGGATCGTGGCCAGGCCCTTGCGGACGCAGCGCAGGGCGTTGGTCAGAGCAGCCAGGACCACGATGGCGGTGCCGTGCTGGTCGTCGTGGAACACCGGGATGTCGAGCAGCTCGCGCAGCCGGGCCTCGATCTCGAAGCAGCGCGGGGCGGAGATGTCCTCGAGGTTGATGCCGCCGAAGCCGGGCGCGATGAGCTGGACGGTCTGCACGATCAGGTCGACGTCCTGGGTGTCCAGGCAGATCGGCCAGGCGTCGATGTCTGCGAACCGCTTGAAGAGCGCGGCCTTGCCCTCCATCACCGGCAGCGCGGCGCCCGGGCCGATGTTGCCCAACCCCAGCACCGCCGAGCCGTCGGTGACCACCGCGACCGAGTTGCCCTTGATGGTCAGCTTCGAGACGTCCTCCGGATGCGCGGCCAGCGCCAGCGAGACCCGGCCGACGCCAGGGGTGTAGGCCATCGACAGGTCATCGCGGGTCTTGAGCGGGACCTTGGACTCGACCTTGATCTTGCCGCCCAGGTGCAGCAGGAACGTCCGGTCCGAGACCCGGTGCACCTCCACCCCTGGCAAGGCCCGCAGCGAGCTCACGATCTGCTCGGAGTGCTCGCCGTTGACGGCCGAGCAGGTGACGTCGATGGTGATCCGGTCGTGCCGGGACTCCGAGACGTCCACCGCCGTCACCAGGCCTCCGGCCTCGGACACCGCGGTGGCCAGCCGGCCCACGACCGAGGAGTCCGGAACCGCGTACAGCCGGACCGTGATCGAATAGGACGCCGAGGTCGGCGTAGGACGTGGTCGGGCTGAATCGGGCATGGCCATTCGGTCATCGTCTCAAACACCGGGGCGGACATGACGACAGCTACCGTCCCGACGTGACGCGGCGCCCCTAGGCTGGGCAGGCTCTACAGATCCCGCGCAGGAGGTGGCTGCAGATGACCGGCGCCCTCGCTGTGGTTCCATTAGGCAGGCGTGATGTCAGGAGCAGGCATCAGGCCCGACTCACTGCCCGTCACAACGAGGTGACATCGCGATGACCGAGCTTTCCGCGGACGCGGGATCGATCGATCCTGCCGCCGGACAGCCAGCGGCTCAGACCGCCGCGGACACCCGCCGGGAGCCGCCGCCGGGCAGCCAACCGCCTCCCGACGAAGAAGTGTTCCTACGTCGCTACCTGATGCGGGCCGCGGCGCAGCTTCCCGGCCGGCCGGCTCGCGCGCTGACCGAGCTGGCCCGCCTGCACTTTCAGGCGGCCAGCGCCAGAAAGCCGGGCGAGACGGTCGTCCGGATCGCCAACTCCGACGGCGAGGGCACCAGCATCGACCTGGTCACCGAGGACGCGCCGTACCTGGTGGACTCGACCCGGGCCGAGCTCGAACGCGCCGGTCACGTCATCGAGCACTTCCTGCATCCCCAGATCGTGGTGTGCCGCGACGCCGACGGGGTGATCACCAAGGTGCTGGACCTCGAGGACACCGCCGAGGTGCCCGAAGGCTCGGCCGCTGAGTCCTGGATGCACATCGAGACCAGCCTGATCCGCGACTCCGAGCACGAGCAGGTGGCCGCGGACCTGCGGCGGGTGATCGCCGACGTGCACAACGCGGTGGCCGACGCCCCGGACCTCTACCAGCTGATCCGCGAGCTGGCCGACCGGATCGAGGCCGACCCGGGCGAGTTCGACCGTGACACCTCGGCCGAGGCAGGCGAGCTGCTGCGCTGGTTGGCCGACGGCAACTTCATGATCCTGGGTCATGCGGCCTATTCGGCCAACGAGCTGACCAACCCGTCCCGCTCGGCCACCGCGACCAGCAACGAGCGCGGCGTGCTGCGGGGCGCGGCCAGCATCTCGCCGCTGGAGCTGCTGCCCGCCTACCGCTCCGGCGCGCCGCTGGTGATCTTCAAATCTCCGATGGTCTCGACCGTGCGCCGCTCGAGCCGTTATGACTGCGTCACCGTGGTCGCCCCGCCCTGCGACGGCGAGGCCTCCAAGATCCACGTCTTCCTCGGCCTGATCACCGACGAGAGCGACGGCACGGTGGGCCGGGTGCCGGTGGTGCGGCGCCGGATCGCCGAGGTGCTGCACCGTTCCGGCGCCCGGGCCGACAGTCACACCGGCCGGCAGTTGCTGGCCGCGCTGCGCACGCTGCCTCGCGATGAGTTGCTCGAGGCGCCCACGCCGGACCTGCTCAAGCTTTCCCAGCTGGTGGTCAACCGCGCCGAGCGCGGCGGCATCGGGGTGTTCGCCCGGGTGCATCTCAACCGCGACTTCGTCACCGTCCTGGTCTACTTCCCCGGTGACCGGCTGGGGCCCGAGACCCGGCGCAAGGTGCGCGAGGTGGTGCTGGCGAGCTGGCCGGGCAAGATCATCGGCCGCGACGACCGGATCGTGGAGCTCGGGTTGGCCCGGATGCAGTTCCTGATCGCGCTGCGAGCCGGTGAGGAGGTGCCCAATCCGGACCGGTCGGCGGTCGAGGCCACCGTCGCCCAGGTCACCCGCCGGTGGAGTGACGACCTGGCCGACCTGCTCACGGTCGGCGTCGGCGAGCAGGAGGCCGACCGGCTGCTGCGCCGCTACGACGGCGCCTTCCCCGAGGCGTACAAGGAGGATTTCGGCGCGTCCACGGCCGTGGCCGACCTGCGCCGGCTGGAATCGCTGCCCGATGTGGACGGCCTGGGCTTCGAGGTCTACACCCCCGCGGCCGATGACCCCGCCGACCGCCGGCTCAAGATCTTCCGCACCGGCGCCCCGCTGTCCTTGGGCCGGACCCTGCCGATGCTGGAGCTGATGGGCATCGAGGTGCTCGACGAGCGGCCCTACGAGGTCGAGCGCACCAACGGCACGCCGTCCTGGATCTATGACTTCGGGCTCAAGCTCGGCGAGGGGGTGGACTTCTCACCCGAGCGCTCGGCGGCCGTGATCGACACCCTGCGGGTGCTCTGGCAGGGCGGTGTCGAGCAGGACGGGTTCAACGCCCTGGTGGTGCGGGCCGGGCTGACCTGGCAGCAGGCCACCGTGCTGCGGGCCTACGCCAAGTACCTGCGGCAGGCCGGCACCACCTTCAGCCAGGGTTACGTCGAGGAGGCCCTGAGCCAGCACACCGGCATCGCCGCGCTGCTGGTCGAGCTGTTCGACGCCCGGTTCAATCCCGAGCGGGTGGACCCGGCTGATCCGGGGGGCGTCGAGCTTCAGGAAGGCATCCGGGCTCAGCTGGACCAGGCGCTGGCCGAGGTGTCCAGCCTGGACCAGGACCGCATCCTGCGCTCGCTGCTGAGCCTGATCACGGCCACCCTGCGGACCAATTACTACCGTCGCGACGCTGCGGGCGTGGGTCCGCAGACCTTCGCGGTCAAGCTGGACCCGCAGGCGATCACCGAGCTTCCCGAGCCACGCCCGAAGTTCGAGATCTGGGTCTACTCGCCGCGGGTCGAGGGGGTGCACCTGCGGTTCGGCTCGGTCGCCCGGGGCGGGCTGCGCTGGTCTGACCGCCGGGAGGACTTCCGCACCGAGGTCCTCGGCCTGGTCAAGGCGCAGATGGTGAAGAACACCGTGATCGTGCCGGTCGGCTCCAAGGGCGGCTTCGTGGCCAAGCGGCTGCCTGACCCGGCGGTGGACCGTGACGCGTGGCTGGCCGAGGGCATCGCCTGCTACAAGAGCTTCATCACCGCGCTGCTGGAGCTGACCGACAACTTCCGACGGGATTCTGAGGGCAACCAGTACGTCGCCAAGCCGCCGGCCACGCGCTGCTATGACGGTGACGACCCGTACCTGGTGGTGGCCGCTGACAAGGGCACGGCCACCTTCTCTGACATCGCCAACGGGATCGCGATCGAGCGCGGTTTCTGGCTCGGCGACGCCTTCGCCTCCGGGGGCTCAGTGGGCTATGACCACAAGGCGATGGGCATCACCGCCCGGGGCGCGTGGGAGTCGGTGAAGTACCACTTCCGCGAGCTGGGCACCGACACCCAGGCCCAGGACTTCACCGTGGTCGGCATCGGTGACATGTCCGGTGACGTGTTCGGCAACGGGATGCTGCTGTCCCCCCACATCCGGCTGGTGGCCGCCTTCGACCACCGGCACATCTTCCTCGACCCAGACCCGGACCCGGCCGTCTCGATCGCCGAGCGTGCCAGGCTGTTCAAGCTGCCCCGGTCCAGCTGGGCGGACTATGACTCCACGCTGTTGTCGGCCGGCGGCGGGGTGTACCCCCGCACGCAGAAGAACATCGAGGTCTCGGCCGAGGCCGCGGCCGCGCTGGGCATCGCGGCCGGCGTCGGCAAGATGACCCCGACCCAGCTGATCCACGCGATCCTGACCGCCCCGGTGGACCTGCTGTGGAACGGCGGCATCGGAACCTACGTCAAGGCCTCCACCGAGTCTGACCTGGACGCCGGTGACAAGGCCAACGACGCGCTGCGGGCCGACGGCAGCCAGCTACGGGCCCGCGTGGTCGGCGAGGGCGGCAACCTCGGTTTCACCCAGCGCGGCCGGATCGAGTTCGCGCGGGCGGGTGGGCGCATCAACACCGACGCCATCGACAACTCCGCCGGTGTCGACACCTCAGACCACGAGGTGAACATCAAGATCCTGCTCGACCACGCGGTGCAGGCCAAGCAATTGGACGTGGCGCATCGCAACAGCCTGCTCGCCTCGGTCACCGACGAGGTCGCGGCGCTGGTGTTGCGCGACAACTACGAGCAGAACGTCCTGCTCGGCGTGGCCCGGCACGGCGCGAAGTCGCTGGTGTCGGTGCACCGGCGGCTGATCCGGGAGCTGGAGAAGGCCGGCGAGCTGCACCGTGAGCTGGAGTTCCTGCCCACCGACAAGGAGCTGGCCGCCCGTGAGGCAGAGGGCGCCGGGCTGAGCTCGCCGGAGCTGGCGGTGCTGACCGCCTACGTCAAGATCTCCCTCGCTGAGCGCCTGGGCGCCTCCAGCCTGCCCGACGAGCCCTGGTTCCAGCAGTCACTGCGGTCCTACTTTCCGCGTCCCATCGCCGAGCAGTTCGCCGACCAGCTGGCCGAGCACCCGCTGCACCGCGAGATCATCACCACCTGCGTGGTCAACAACCTGATCAACCGGGGCGGCGCCTCGTTCGTGTTCCGGGCGCAAGAGGAGACCTCGGCCGATCCCGCCCAGATCGCGCGGGCCTTCACGGTGGTCCGCGAGGTGTTCGGCCTGGAACGGATCTGGGCCAGCCTGGAGGCGCTGGACAACGAGGTCGGCACCGACGCCCAGCACGTCGGCTACCGCGAGGTGCGCCGGACGATGGACCGCGCGGTGCGCTGGCTGGTGGACGTCCGCTTTCCCATCAGCGACGTGACCGCCGAGATCGAGCGATTCGGGCCCACTGTGGCCGAGCTGAAGCCCAAGGTCCCGGAGCTGCTGCGCGGCCGGGAACGGGAGAACCTCTACGCCGAGGTCGACCGGCTGGTCGGGCACGGGCTGCCGCGTGAGCTGGCGCTGGAGATCTCCTGCCTGCTCACCTCGTTCCTGCTGCTGGACGTGGTCGAGATAGCCGTCGCCAACGACCGGTCGGCCGCCGAGGTCGCCGACCTGCACTTTGCGCTGTCGGAGCGGTTGAGCGTCGATGACATCCTCTCCGCGGTCACCAACCTGCCTCGCGATGACCGGTGGTCGGCGCTGGCCCGGGCGGCGATCCGGCACGACGTCTACGCGGCGCTGGCGGCGGTGACGGCCTCGGTGCTCAAGGACACCGACCCGTCGCTGCTGGCCACTGAGCGGCTGGTCAACTGGGCCGAGCGCAATCCCGAGCGGGTCGAGCGGGCCCGGGCGACCTTCGCCGAGGCGCTGTCACGGGACAAGGTGGATCTGGCGACGCTCTCGGTGGTGCTGCGGGTGATGCGCGGCCTGCCGTCTTCGGCGGTCAGGTCGGCGTACTAGACCCTTAGTCGTGCTTTCTGGCCCGTGCCCAGACGGTGGTGGCGCCGCTGTCCTCGGCGGCCACTCCCCAGGTGTCGGCGAGCTCGGCCACGATCCGCAGGCCGCGGCCGCAGGTGTCCTGGCAGTCGGGCAGCCGAGCCGAGATGTCGGCGGCGCAGCTGTCCGTGCCGCCGTCGGTCACCGAGATCTGGTAGCCCTCGTCGTCGACGGACCAGCTCACCGCCAGCTGGCCGCACGGCAGCGGCGCGGCATGCCGGACCGCGTTGCCGACCAGCTCGCTGGCGATCAGCGCCGCGTCCAGGGCCGGCTCACCGGTCACCCCCGCGTCGCCGAAGGCGGCCAGCACGCTGCGGCGAGCGATCGCGGCGCTGCTGGAGGCGTGTTCGACCCACAGCGTGGACATCTGGCCAGCTTTCCTGTCGCGCAGCGCACCCGACGAGCGACACTGCTGATGTCAGGTTTGTACCCAGCCTGTGGCCAGATATACCTCGACTCGCCAATGACTTTGTGCTATCTGTCGGTTACGGGCCGTAGGTTTTAACGGTGTGTGCCGGGTCCGTCCGATTTGCAGCGATGTGACCCTGAATGCGCGGGACGGCTCAGCCGGTGGGGGGCCGCAGCTGCGCGAGCACCGCCGCGGGCCGGTTGGTGATGATCGCGTCGATGCCCAGGCGGCTGACCAGTTCGACGTCCTCGGGCTTGTCCACCGTCCAGCAGAACACCCGGTTGCCCGCCTGGTGCGCCCGCTCGACGTAGTCCGGCTCCGAGCGCAGCAACCGGATGCCCGGCCCGCCGATGCGCACCCCGGTCGGCAGTGACCCGTCCCGGCGCAGGGGCATCCGGCGGCCGTCCATCAGCAGGGTCAGCGGCACCGAGGGCGCCAGCTGCCGGATGCGGCGCAGGGCGGTCGGAGCGAAGCTCATGATCGTCACCGGATGGCCGTCGAGCTCCCGGTTCACACCGGCCGGGGTCGCTGGGTCACCGCGGCCGGCCCAGCCGAAGCGCCTGAGCAGCCGGACCAGCTCCTGCTCCACCAGCCCGCCGTAACGGGTGGGGTGCTTGGTCTCGATCAGCAGCCGCAGCGGCCGGCCGGCGTCGGCGACCACCCCCAGCAGCACCTCCAGGGTCAAGACCGTGCAGCTGTCTAACCCCTCGCGATCGGGGGCGACGCCGGCCAGGTACGGCGAGTCGGTCAACAGCTCGTCCGGGGAGCTGGGCAGCTCGTCGTGCCAGGAGCGGAAGTCCAACGCCTGCAGACCCGACAGGTCCAGCTCGCTGACGATCCCGGTTCCGTTGGAGGTGCGGTTGACGGTGCGGTCGTGCACGCACACCAGATGACCGTCGCGAGTGAGCCGGACATCGCATTCCAGCCCGTCGACGCCGGTCTCGATGGCCGCCAGGTAGGCAGGCAGGGTGTGCTCAGCGGCGTCGGCGGAGGCGCCCCGGTGGGCGATCACCCACGGGTTCGGGTTCGGCGCCAGCGCCGGACGGCTACGGCTACGGTCACGCGACAGCGGGCGTGCCATGGCGTTAGCAGACGTGCGAGCGGTCGCCGTCATCTAGCAGCGGGGGGCCCGGTGGACCGCTGTCGCGGTCAGACCCGGCAGCCGGGACCGACTGAGGCTGGGGGAGCGGATCGTGGCTGACTATCGGGACCTGATTCGGTCCGGAATCGTTCACGCCGCCTAGTATGCCCCTATTTGATGGCACGCAGGCAAACCTCTCGCACATTGCCGCCGACGGATCGGGGTGTGGTCCTGTGATCATGATGTGCTCGTCCTACTCAAGCGCAGCCGCGCGGTCAGGAACGTGGCCAGGCTCCGGGGCCTGCGCCCGGTGAGGTTCTTGACGTCGTCGGTGACGCCGTCGACCTCGCCTGCCGCGATGGCGGTGTAGGTGGAGACCCAGGCGTCGGTCTGCCAGGCAGGAGCGCCCCACTTGCGTCGCGACTGGTAGGCCTCGGCGACGGTCTCGTTGTGGAAGGTGACGTGCTGGCCGGTGACGTCGCTTATGGTGGCGGCCACCTCGGCCATGGTGAGGGCTTGCGGCCCGGTGAGGCGGTAGGTGGCGCCTAGGTGGGCGTCGGGGTCGGTCAGAACAGCCACGGCCGCCCGGGCGATGTCCGCGCGAGTGACCGCGGCGACGCGCCCGTCTCCGGCTGGTCCTCGAATGACGCCGTCGTCACCGGCGAGGGCGGGCAGGAAGTCTATGTAGAAGTTGTCGCGCAGGAACGTGTGAGCGATGCCGGTGTCCTTGATGTGCTGCTCGGTGGCGTAGTGGTCGCGCCCGAGCGTGAAGACCGAGTCGGGCGCGGCGCCGCAGAACGAGGTGTAGACGATGTGCCGGACCCCGGCTTCGGCTGCTGCGTCGATGAAGGCGCGGTGCTGGTCGAGGCGGTCGGCCGCGTCGGCGGCCGAGACCATGAACAGCACCCGGACGCCGTCGAGGGCGCGCGTGGCTGCCTGCCTGTCGGCGTAGGAGGCCGGGAGGACCACTGCGCCGCCCAGGTCAGGCGCCCTTGAGGGGGTGCGGGCGAGCAGGCGCTGCTGGACCCCCTGGCCGGCCAGCGTGCGGGCGACCATGCCGCCGAGCGCGCCGGTCGAGCCGGTGACGGCAAGGTCGGGAAGTTCGGCTGAGGTGCTCACGCGGTCTCCTGACGGCGGTCAGCGCTGAGTGGTCATTTCACCAGCCGGGACAGCCGGCGGTCTGCGAGGTTCTTGCCACCGGTCTGGCAGGTCGGGCAGTACTGGAGTGACTTGTCGGCGAAGGACACCTCGCGCACGGTGTCCCCGCACACCGGGCACGGCAGGCCGGCGCGGGCGTGCACGGCCAGGCCGCTGCGCTTCTCCGACTTCAGCGTGGCCGCCCGCTGGCCCACCGAGCGCTCCACCGCGTCGGCCAACGTCTCGCGCATGGCGGTGTGGAGCGCGCTCACCTGGGCCTCGGTGAGTCGCGCGGCGATCGCGAACGGCGAGATCCTGGCCGCGTGCAGGATCTCGTCGGAGTAGGCGTTGCCGATGCCGGCGAGCACCGACTGGCTGGTCAGCACGCCCTTGATCTGGGCGCGCTCGCCGGCCAGCAGCGCGGCGAAGGCCTCGAGGTCCACCGCCATCGCGTCGGGCCCCAGCCGGGCGATGCCGGGCACCTCCAGCGGATCGCGCACCAGGTAGACCGCCAGCCGTTTCTGGGTGCCGGCCTCGGTCAGGTCGAAGCCGGCCGGCGGAGCATCGGGATCCTCGTCAGAGTCGATCCCTGGCGCCAGGTGCAGCCGGAAGGCCAGCGGCCCGCGTCCGGGCTTGGGCGGCGCCGGTGACAGCTTCTCGCGCCAC
Source organism: Jatrophihabitans sp. (assembly GCA_036399055.1). Taxonomy (NCBI): domain Bacteria; kingdom Bacillati; phylum Actinomycetota; class Actinomycetes; order Jatrophihabitantales; family Jatrophihabitantaceae; genus Jatrophihabitans; species Jatrophihabitans sp. The sequence continues at coordinate 157,922 of DASWNX010000017.1, read as the reverse complement.
TGCAGCCAGCCGGCGCGGGAGAGGTGGGTGACCAGGTGCAAGCCGTCGACCTCGAGGTCGAGGAACTTGCCGTGCCGGCCGGCGCCGGTGACCGTCAGCCCGTTCAGGGCGGTCAGCGGCGGGTCGAAGGTCTTGATCACGCTGAACGCGGCGACGTCGGAGCGGATCACGGTGCGCCCGACGGCATGCTCGCGCAGGAACGCGGCCAGCGCCTCGATCTCCGGTAGCTCCGGCATGCGGTTCAGCCTACTGTCGCAGGGCCGGCTCAGCGCCGGACCGACACCGTCACGGTGAACTTGGGGTCGCGGTGCGCCTGCCGGGTGCTGCCGATGAACCGCTCCAGGCTGCCCCGGTGATCCAGGTGCGAGTTGTAGACCACCCATAGCTGCCCGCCGGGACGCAGCACCCGTCCGGCCGCCCGGAACAGCTTGTGCGCCACCGCCGGATTGACGGTGGCGCCCACATGAAACGGCGGGTTGCAGACGATCAGGTCGGCGCTGGCGTCGGCTAGCCCGCTCATCGCGTCCTCACGCCGGACGCTGACCCGGTCGGCCACCTCGTTGGCCAGCATCGTCGCCCGGGCCGAGGCCACCGCCGCGGCCGACTCGTCGGTGGCGATCACCTGCAGCTCGGGACGGGCCTTGGCCAGTGCCGCCGCCAGGATCCCGGTGCCGCAGCCCAGGTCGACCGCCGTCGCGCCGGCGCTGATCCCAGGCGCCATTCGATCCAGCAACGCCAGCAGCTGCCGGGTTCCCAGATCGAGCTTGGTCCCGGCGAAGGCGCCGCCGTGCGCGCACACCCAGAGGTCGGCCTCGCTCAGGTGCTCCCGCCGCGGAAAGCTCGACCCGGTCGCGTCCTGGCGCGGCTCGCGGGCGGTGATCACCCGCGACTTCTGCCGAGCCAGGCCGGCCTTGACGTCGCCGAAGCTGGCCCGCAGCACCTCGTTCATGCTCAGACTCAGGTGCTTGACCCGGCCGCCGAGGTACACCGTGACGCCCGGATCGGCGTGCCGGGCGATCAGCTCCGTGGTCTCACGCAGCGCGTCGATGCTCTTGGGCGCCTGGATCAGCACCACCTCGGCGGCGTCGAACAGCTCGGCGTCCAGCGGCAACTGGCGGTGCCGGCCGGTCAGTCCCAGCCGCTGGGCGTTGCCGGCCAGCGCCAGCTCGCCCGACAGCGGGTCCTGATGCACCCGAAGGTCTGCGAGCTGGTAGCGGGCGGCCGCGCCGAGGGTCAGCGCCCCGTAGTGGTCATTGACCAGCACCACCGAGCCAGGCCGCGCCTGAGGCAGCCGCGGCTCGGCCTCGTCCAGCAGCAGCCGGTCGGTGGCGTCGACGGCGAACAGGTTGGCCGCCTCCACGTCGGGAAAGCGGCGCAGTTGGCTGAGATCGAAGTTACCGCCTGTTGTCATCGGGCGAGCATGCCACCGAAGGAACTACTCGCCCATGCGGAGGCCGTGGTGGGCGGCGACGAGAGGCGCCGAGGGCAGCTCGGCTGCTAGCCTCGCCGTCGTCGATGGGGGAGTGCCGATGAGCCAGCTGAGAACCAACGGCCGACGGGTGCTGGAGGCCCATCTGCAGAACACCAGCATCCGTGCGATCAGCGGGTCGATGGTGGCCTACGACGGGCAGGTGCAGTTCAAGAGCGCAGGCATGGGCGGTGGCGAGGGCGTGATGGCCGGCCTGAAGCGCAAGGCCACCGGTGAGTCGCTGTCGCTGATGGAGTGCGCCGGGTTGGGGGTGGTCTACCTCGCCGTCGACGCCCAGGACGTGATGCTGGTCGAGCTGAGCGACGAGTCGCTGCAGGTCGAGTCGCGCCAGCTGCTGGCTCTGGCAGGGCAGCTGCGGATGGACGTCAAGTTCGCCGGGGTCCGAGGTGCGGCCACCGGGCAGGGGCTGTTCACCACGACGGTGAGCGGGACCGGCCAGGTGGCGATCCTGTCCGCCGGCGGCCCGCTGATCGGCCTCGAGGTCTCATCCCAGTCCCCCCTAGTGGTCGACCCGGACGCCTTCGTCGCCGCGCGCGGCCGGCTGAGCCAGTCCTTTGTCACCGACGTCTCCTGGGCCTCGGTCGTGGGCGAGGGCAGCGGCGAGCCGTACTCCCTGCGCTGGGAAGGCCAGGGTGTGGTCTACATCCAGCCCGCGGAGCGGCCATGACGTTCGAGAAGGTCAATTCCAAGGTGGTCAAGGTCGACCTGGCCGCCAGCGGCGACGTGCTCGCCCGCAAGGGGGCAATGCTCTTTTACACCGGGGACGTCCGGTTCACCCCGCACGGCCCGGGTGGCGCCGGCGGCATGGGTGGGCTGGTCGGCATGGCTGGGCGGGCCATGGCAGGCGAGCACCAGGTCATGATGGTGGCCACCGGCAGCGGCGAGATCCATTACGGCCGGGCCGGGCTGCACGTGACGGTGGTGCCGCTGCGCGGCGACCGGCTGGTGGTCGAGTCGAGCCGGCTGCTGGCCCACACGGCAAGCCTGCAATCCGCGGTGGTCCCGCTGTCCTCGGGCGGCTCCGGCGGTGGCGGGTTGCGCGGGATGGTCCGTGGCGCCGTCACCGGTCAGGGCCTGTTCACCACCCAGCTCTCCGGCCACGGCGCGGTGGTGCTGCTCAGCCACGGCGGCACGATCGAGCTGCCCGTCCGCGCCGGCGGCGGCACGGTCGTCGATCCGCAGGCCTACGTGGGCCACGTGGGCGATGTCGAGGTCAAGCTGGCGGCCCAGGTGAGCTGGCGCGATGCGGTGGGCCGGGGAGCGGGAGAGGCCATGCAGCTCAAGCTGACCGGCGACGGCGTCGTCTACGTCCAGGCATCGGAGCAGAAGCTATGACGATCGCGGTGCACAGCGCGGTGTCGCTGCCCGATGACGACAACGTGCCGGACAACCCGTATGCGTACTCGCTGGAGATCACCAAGCCCTGGTTTCTGACCAAGGGCGCCATGATCGCCTTCTACGGCTCGCTGCAGTTCGTGGCCGTGCGCGGTCGTGGCCTGAGCGGGCACGTTTTCCAGATGGTCGCCTCCCAGTTCTCCTCGCCGCTGTACGCCCAGGACTGGGTGGTGGCCGAGGGCCGCGGCAAACTAGTGCTGGGAGACCGAGGCTATGAGATCAACTCCTATGACCTGGAGGACGGCAACCTCACCATCAAGGCCGCGAACCTGCTGGCCTTCGAGGGCAGCCTGGCGCTGCAGCAGTCGATCGTGCCCGGCTACCTGACCCTGGTCGGGACGGGCAAGTTCCTTGCCTCGTCCTCTGGCGCGGTGATGTTCGCCGAGCCGCCGCTGCGGGTCGATCCTGAGGCACTGCTTGGCTGGGCGGACTGCCCGGCCCCGAGTCACCGCTACGACGCGGGCTGGATGACCGGCTTCCTGGGCTCGGCGATGGCCATGATGGGCGCCTCCTCCGGCGAGGAGCGCCAGTTCGACTTCACCGGCGCTGGAACGGTTCTCATCCAGTCCAGCGAGGCCGTCCGCTCGGACCGCGACATCCTGCAGCTGATCGAGAGCCAACTCCCGCTGGTCGGACCGGCGGGCCTGCAGCGGCTGCAGCAGTCCATTCAGCAGCGGCTGGCGCAGCAGAGCACCTGACCGCGCCGCTTCGGGTGGTCAGCCGTTCAGGAAGACGGCGCGAACAGCCCGACCGGGCAACTCACGCCGGTGGCCAGCACCGGGCAGTAGCCGTTGGGGTTCTTGGCCAGGTACTGCTGGTGGTAGTCCTCGGCGTAGTAGAACTTCTTCAGCGGGGCGATCTCGGTGGTGATCGCGCCGTAGCCGGCCTGCGCCAGCCGCTGGCCGAACGCGGCGGCGGCAGCCTCAGCCTGCTCTCGCTGGGAGTCGCTGGTGTAGTACACCGCCGAGCGGTACTGGCTGCCGACGTCGTTGCCCTGCCGCATTCCCTGGGTGGGGTCGTGGTTCTCGAAGAACACGCTCAGCAGTTCGGGGTAGCTGATCCGAGCCGGGTCGAAGAACACCGCGACCACCTCGGCGTGGCCGGTGCGACCGCTGCAGGTCTGCTCGTACGTCGGGTGCTCGGTGTAGCCCCCGGAATAGCCCACCGCGGTGGAGTGGACCGCCGGCAGTTGCCAGAAGTCCTTCTCCGCGCCCCAGAAGCAGCCCATGCCGAACACCGCGGTCTCCAAACCGTCCTGCTCGAACGGCTCCCGGATCCGGCGACCGGTGACGTGATGGGTCTCGGGAATGCTGTACGGATAGTCCGGCCTGCCGGACAGGGCGGACTCGGGGGTGACCAGTTCGTTTTTGGGTCGCAGAAAACTCATGTTTCAAGGCTACGTCCGGCACGCAAGCGGCGCGTAGTCTGAAAACATGACGGAGTGGGGAATTGACACCCTTTTCAATCCAGGCAAGCGCCATATGGATGAGGAGAAGCGCCGGCTGCAGTCAACCCGTGAAGAGGTCGGTGACGCCTCCGGCGGTCGTCGAATCGACCTCGAATCCGGCACCGTGACCATTTCCCGGCGGGGCAAGAGCGCGCCGCCCGCGGCCGCGGACTCTGAGCAGGACACGCAGCGATCAGCTCGGCCCGACGCCGAAGAGACCGAGCCGGTCTCCCAAGGCCCGGCAGCCGTGACAGTCTCGCCAGGCGCGGCAGCCGTGGCCGAGCAGGCCGAGCAGGCCGAGAACGGCGAGCAGGCCGACAACGGCGCGGGCGGTCCGCAGAAGGCGGCCACCGACTAATCGAGGCTTCCCGTCGCGGCCCGGTTGGGGTCGCAGGACTCGAGCACCGCATCGATCGTCGTCCGGCCGAGGCCAGCCCAGGACTGCCCTCCTGAGCCGAAGACGTCAGGACCGGACCCGCCCAACCGGCTGGCCAGAAACGCCTCGGCGACGGCGGCGCCGCCCGGAGAGGCGCCCGCTGCCCTGACCAGCAGCCCGGCCTGCAGCGTGCGGGCCAGCAGCCCGGCCAAACCCCGGGCCGAGCGGGCGTCGGCGTCGGGGTCCGCGCCCAGCGCAGCCAGCCGCTTGGCCAGCTGGTCAGTGGCGGCGTCGAGCCGGCTGTCGGCCCCGGCCGACAACGCCAGCTCCTCCAGCAGGGCCTGCGCAGACTCAGGCTCGCGGCTTGCCGCGCGCACCACGTCCAGGGCGATGACGTTGCCCGAGCCCTCCCAGATGGAGTTCAACGGCGATTCCCGGAAGTACCTCGGCAGGGGTGACTCCTCAACGTAACCGGCGCCGCCAAGGCATTCCAGGGCCTCGCCGACCACCATCGGAGTGCGCTTGCAGACCCAGAACTTGGCCGCTGCCACGGCCAGTCGCAGCAACGGCGCCTCGGCGCGGTCCACCGCCGTGGCCAGGCGCAGGAACAGCGCCGACGCCGCCTGCACCTCGACCGCCAGATCGGCCACCACCTCCTGCATCAGCGGCTGGCCCGACAGCCTGGCGCCGAAGGCGTCCCGGCCCGCGATGTGATGCATGGCCTGGGTCAGCGCGGCCCGCTGCACCGCCGCCGAGCCGATCACGCAGTCCAACCTGGTCATGCTCACCATTTCGAGGATGGTGCGCACCCCCCGGCCCTCGACGCCGACCAGCCAGCCGGTGGCGCCGGCGAACTCCACCTCCGAGGAGGCGTTGGACCGGTTGCCCAGCTTGTCCTTGAGCCGTTGCAGCGCGAAGTCGTTGCGGCTGCCGTCGGGCAGCACGCGGGGCGCCAGAAAGCAGCTCAAGCCCGATTCGGTCTGCGCGAGCACCAGGAACAGGTCACACATCGGCGCCGAGCAGAACCACTTGTGACCGGTTATCGAGTAGGTGCCGTCGGCATTGGGCCTGGCCCGGGTGGTGTTGGCCCGGACGTCGGAGCCGCCCTGCTTCTCAGTCATCGCCATGCCGGCCAGCAGGCCGGATTTGGCTCCGGGGCTGCGCAGTCCGAAGTCATAGCTCAGGCTGGTCAGGCCGGGCTCGAACTGCGCGGCCAGCTCCGGGCTGTGCCGCAACGCCGGCAGCACGGCGTAGGTCATCGAGATCGGGCAGCCATGGCCCTGCTCGAGCTGGCCCCACACGTAGAAGCCGGCCGCCCGGACCAGGTGGGCGTTCGGGCTGGGATCTGCCCAGGGCGCGGCGTGCAGCCCGTTGGCGACCGCGACGCCCATCAGCTGATGCCAGGAGGGGTGGAACTCCACCTCGTCGATCCGGTTGCCGTACCGGTCGTGGGTGCGCAACACCGGCGGGTAGATGTTGGCCAGGCGTGCCCACTCCTGCGCCTCGGCGCTGCCCGCCTGCTGGCCCAGCGCGCTCAGCCGCCGCAGTTGACCGGCGTCGGCTCCGGCCGTGGACAGGGCCGCCACGAGCGCTCGGTCGTCTGAGAACAGATTGACTCCAGACCACGGAGTGGGGACGTTGAAGACCTCATGGGTGGGCACCCCGCCGACGTTACCCGCCGGTAGCCGGGCCGTCACCACCATGGCGCGCCTGGAGAATCGGCCGTAGCCGGGCCGTCACCACCATGGCGCGCCTGGAGAATTGGCTGCGGCCGGGCCGCGGCTGTCAACCGCGGCCCGGCCGCTGGGAAACGACGCTCGGGCCTGCTCCGTCCTGATTTCAGCAGGCGGACCGGGGCGAGCACCGCCAGGATTAGCTGCTGGTGGAGCCGAGGGTCACCTCGACCTCAGCCGCCTTGCCGGCTCGCACGTACGTGATCTTGACCCGCTCGCCCGGCGCGTGATTGCGGATCGCGGCGATCAGCGAGTCGGCGGTGGTGACCCGACGGCCGTCGACCGAGGTGATGATGTCGCCGACCTTCAACCCGACCTTGGACGCCGCCCCGCTGGGCGACACCGCGCGCAGCGGCACGCCGGACTGGCTCTGGGTGGTGCTCTGGTTGCCACCGACCTCGACGCCGAGCACCGCGCGGGTGGCCTTGCCGGTGGCGATCAGCTCGCTGGCGATCCGGCTGGCCTCGTCGGAGGGGATCGCGAAGCCGATGCCGATGTTGCCGGCCTGCTGGCCCGGGATCTGCAGGCCGCCGGAGCTCTCGGTGGCGATGGCGGCGTTGATGCCGACCACCGAGCCGTTGAGGTCGACCAGCGGGCCGCCGGAGTTGCCCGGGTTGATCGCCGCGTCGGTCTGGACCGCCGCGAACACCGCCTGGGCCTGGTCCCCCGCGCGCACTGGCCGGGACAGGTTGCTGACGATGCCGCTGGTCACGGTGTCAGACAGGCCCAGCGGGGCGCCGACGGCGACCACTGTCTGCCCCACGCTCAGCGAGCTGGACTTGGCGAAGGTCGCCGCGGGCAGGTTGCTCAGGCCCTCGACCTTGATCACGGCAAGGTCGTCGGAAGGGTCGCGGCCGATGATCTTCGCCGAGGCAGAGCGCCCGTCGGCCAGCATGACCTGCAGGTCGCCGGTCCCGTTTCCGATCGACACCACGTGGTCGTTGGTGAGGATGTAGCCGTCCTGCCGGATGATGACGCCGGAGCCGGTGCCGGACTCTTGGCCGCCGCTGACTCCGATGGTCACCACGCTGGGCCGGATCTTGGCCGCCGCCGCGCCGATCGTGCCGTCGAGCTGAGCTGCCGGCGCACCGGTGGCATTGGTGATCCGCAGGCCTATGTTCACCGAGTCGCCCTGGTCGCGCTCGGCTATCGCGACCACCCCGCCGCCCACGCCGCCGCCGAGCAGGGCGGCGAGCAGCGCGGTGATCAGCAGCGTCCTACCACGCCGACGCCGGCCGGCGGGCTCGGCGGCCAGCGCCGGCCCGTCCAGCCTGGGCAGTTGCTGGGTGTGCTGGACCGGCTGATAGGCCTGGGCCGGCGGTGGGTAGCCGGGTGCGGTGAAGTCGCCGCCGCTGGGCTGGGTGTGCGGTTGGAATGCCGGCGCCGGCGGGTAGTACCCCTGCTGGTACCCGCCGTCATAGCTGCCGCTGCCGCCGTCATAGTTGCCGCTGGCATAGCCGCTGCCGCCGCCGGCCGCTGGCTGGCCCGGCTCGTAGCCACGGGTGACCGGTTGCACCGGCTCGTAAGCGTGGCTGAAAGGCTCGACCCGCTCCGGCGCCCGGTCTGACTCAGGCGCAGCGGAATCGTCACCAGAAGGAGGCGGTGGCGGGTACTCGTTCGAGTTCATGCCATCACTGTGGGTTGCGAGGCTGTGCGATGGCTGTGAGGGCGCGCAGCTTGCGATGTGACTGCAGCGCGCAGACGCCGGCAGGTGCGCCTCAGCCGGGCCGATGTGGCAGCCGGACCTGGTCCCGGCCGGCCCGCTTGGCTGAGTAGAGCGCGCTGTCGGCCTGCTCCAGCAACTCGGTGAGCGTCTGGCCGTGCTGGGGGTAGACCGCCATCCCGATCGAGGCGGTGAGCGAGAGCCTCATGCCCGCCGCCCCGCTGACGGCCAGGCCGCGCACCCGGCTCAGAATCCGCTCGGCCACCTTTCCTGCCTCTTCAGCCCCCAAGTCGTCGAGGAACATCACGAACTCCTCGCCACCGAACCTGGCAACGGCGTCGTAACCGCGCAGCTCACGCTTGAGCGCGTCGGCGACGGCCTTGAGCGCGGCGTCTCCGGCCAGGTGGCCCGCGGTGTCATTGACCCGTTTGAAGTGATCCATGTCCATCAGCAACACCGCGCAGGGCGCGCCCTCCCGCTGGGCGTGCAGCAGTCCCCGCTGGGACAGCTCCTGCCAGGCTGCCGCGTTCAGCAACCCGGTCTTGGAGTCGGTGGCCGCCGCGATCTCTAGCTGGGACACCAGCGAGCTTCGCTGCAGCAGTAGTAGGAGCAACAGCACAGTCGGCATCAGCCAGGCCAGTCGCAGGCTCAGCTGGGCGGTCATCACGCCGAGGACCAGGGTCGCGGCCTCCAGTCCCAGCTCCTCCTTGGCCGGGAGCAACTCGGTGAGCGAGCGGCTGTCGGAGGAGAGGTAGACCGCCGCGATCACCAGCGTGGCGTTGACCATGAAGAAGACCACCGCGGCCGTCGTGATCGCCGCCGCGGTCAGCGCGCCAGGCGGAAGCTCAGCGACGCGAGGCTGGATCGCAGTGGCCACCACCTTGGCCGCCAGGGTGGCTATCACCACGGTGGCGCCGGTGTAGGTGAACCGGTAGCCGAAAGCCTGCTGCCGCCGCCGCATGGCCGCGACCAGGAAGAGGCCGCACACCAGGGCCGCGCTGTAACAGATCGGCAGGATCAGCACCCCGGCGAACGCCCACACCGAGTGCAGGCCGATCATCACGGCTCCGCCGAGGTAGAGGCGCATCCGTTGCATCCGGTAGGTGATCTCGGAGTAGGCGATGCTGAGTAGCAGCAGGGCCATCAACTTGGCTGTGGCCGGCACCGTCAGGCAGTCCCCGAAGCTCGCGCTGACGCTCACGGCGGTGACGGTCACCGCGACCATCTCGACGCCGAGGATCAGCGCCAGCGCCCCCGGCGGCACCGTCCACAACCGCCACCCACGTGCCGTCCTTAGCGGGCGGCGCGCCAGCCTGTCGGCCGGGTCGAGGCTTCGGACAGCCATGGCGTCGACTGAACTCCGAACGTTAGGCAGGGTGCAGCCGGCTCGAAACTAGGCCGACAGTGGGCAGCGACATCTTTTTGCGCGCAGCTCAGTAGCTGGAGTATGCCCCACAAAGACCCCCCTCGCTGTCACAATGCCGTCACTGTCAGCGACCGGGAGCGTTCACCCATCGGAGCACGGACCTGCCTGCGCACCCTGCGAACTGCCCGGATCGGCCAAGGATGTCTTCCTAGTAACATCGTCTCGGCTTGAGCTGATCGCCAGAGAGATCGCCGCGCCGGCCGACCTGGCTGCGCCGGCTGTGACCGCGCTGCCTGTGACGGCGCGAGTAAGGGGTGGGCTCGCATGACCCCCAGCAGATGGGTGAAGGCGACCGACGGCCTGGACCTGGCGGTGTACGAGACCGGTGATCCGGCCGCTGCCACCATCGTCGCGATTCACGGCTACCCCGACAACGCCTCGCTCTGGAACGGGGTCATCCAACTGTGGGGCGAGAAGTACCACGTCGTCAGCTATGACGTGCGGGGCGCTGGCCGGTCAGGGGTCCCCCGCAGCCGCGCCGGTTACCGCCTCGCGCAGCTCGAAGCCGACTTCAACTCGGTCATCGAGGCTGTCAGCCCGGACCGCCCGGTGCACCTGCTGGCGCATGACTGGGGCTCGGTCCAGGGCTGGCAGTGCGTCACCAGTGACCGGCTCAAGGGCCGGATCGCCAGCTACACCTCTATCTCCGGGCCGGGCCTGGACCAGGCCGCCCGGTGGCTGGCCTCCAAGCTGCGGCCCTCTCCGCAGGACCTGGCGACGCTGTTCGGGCAACTGCGCCGATCCTCCTACATCCTGCTCTTCCAGGTCCCCGGGCTGGCGGAGCTGGGCTGGCGCAGCGGACTTCTCGACCGGCTGCTGGGTCAGCGGCCCGTCGCCGACGGGCGGTCGCTGGCAGACAAGGTCAACGGCCTGGAGCTCTACCGGGCCAACCGGCGGCCGCGCCGCGCGTCCTCCTCGCGCGCCCGCGCCGAGATCCCGATCCAGGTGCTGGCGCCGACCAGGGACCCGTTCATCGGCCACCCGCTGCAGACACAGGCCCCCGGGCCTTACGCCAGTGACCTGCGGATCCACTCGGTGGAAGGCGGGCACTGGATCATGCGACGCCATCCTGAGGTGGTCGCCCAGGCATGCGCCGAGCTGGTGGATGAGGTGGAGCGCGGCCGCCAACAGGACTGAGCCGTCAGCAGGACTGAGCCGTCTGAGGACTGAGACGCGCGGGTGCGGCGCCGGGCCGGTGCGCGTCGCGGGGGGCTTGACGTAGGTCGCGGCCACGGCGCCGCACACTCCTTCAACGGTTGGCCGCGCACTTTGGTGCCACCGGTCAGCTCGCTTTCAAAATGCCGAACAGCTCGGTACGGTCGGGATGTCGGCTCGAACCGGTAGCCGAGCGATCTGCGCCGACGCGCCGACCGCGGCACCGGTCGAACCTGGTGAACAGGCAAGGTGCGCATCCAGCGGCCGCCCCGTCGGGTGCGTCACCGTGAGACAACTCAAAGGATGTGCCAGCACATGTCGACCGACTCTTCTCCCGCCGCGCGGCAGCGGACTGCCTACACGATCCCCGGCATAGCGCAGGGTGATGCCGATGACCTGGTGGCTCTGCTGCAGGACCGGTTGAACGCGCTGAACGACCTCGCGCTGACGCTCAAGCACATCCACTGGAACGTCGTGGGCACCCACTTCATCGCGGTGCACACCATGCTGGACCCGCAGGTCGACGCTGTGCGGTTGATGGTGGATGAGACCGCCGAGCGCATCGCCACACTGGGCGGCTCACCGATCGGCACCCCGGGCGCGCTGGTCGCCACTCGCAGCTGGGACGACTACTCGCTGGGCCGGGCCACCGCGCTGGAGCACCTGGCCGCCCTGGACCTGGTGTACGGCGGCGTCATCGAAAGCCACCGCAAGGCGATCCAGGCCACCGAGGAGCCGGACCCGGTCAGCCAGGACATGCTGATCGGCCAGGCCAAGCTGCTCGAGCAGTACCAGTGGTTCGTCCGGGCGCATCTGGAGTCCGCGGACGGCCGGCTCACCACCACCGGCGCGCACACCGAGCGGCAGGCGGCCCGGACCGCGCCAGCCGACGCGGTGCAAGACGCCAACGCGGGCTCGACGCAAGGGCAGGAGTCCTCGTGACCGACCCGATCGCGCCAAGCCCGACGGTGCCGCCGATCGACCCCGGCCCGACGGTGCCGCCCATCGCGCCCGAGCCCAGTCCGGTCGAGCCCCAGCCCAACCCGGGCCCCCCGCCGCCGCAACCGATGCCTGGCCCTGGGCCGCAGCCCGGCCCGCCGGCGCCTGGCCCGGCGCCCAGCCCGTCAGATCCGGGAGTGCCACCTCAGGCCAGGCCTGGCCTGAGGGCCTGACCGGTCGATCAGCCTTCGGGCATCCGCACCGACATCACGACGTAGCGGAAGCCGGGGATGACCTCGCCGTTCTCGTCGGCCGGCAGCATCATCACCGGCTTATGAGTCGAGACGAAGGACAGGATCACGTTAGGCGAGCCGACCGCTCCCAGGCCGTCGAGCATGAACTGCGGGTTGATCGCGATCTTGAGGGTCTCGCCCTCGAGCTTGGCCTCGGTCGCCTCCCGCGCCCGCGCCGAGCCCTGCCCGCCGGCCTCGATCACCAGCTCGTCGGAGTCGACCTGCAAACGCAGCGGGTTGCCGCGGTCGGTGACCAGGGCGATCCGGTGCACCACGTCGGTCAAGTCCTTGGTGGCGATGGTCAACCGGCTGTTGTGGCTGGTCGGAAAGATCGCCCGCACATTCGGATAGGGCCCCGACATGATCCGCGAGGTGGTCTGGCGCGACTGCGAGCCGAGCCCGACCAGGGACTGGTCGGTGGCCACCGGGTCCAGGTGCAGCTGCACCTCGCCCCCGGCCGCGCCCAGGGCTCGGGCGGTGTCCGACAGCGCCTTGGCCGGGATCAGGGCGCTCATCTCCAGGTCGGGACGCTCGGGCTGCCAAGCCAGCTCGGTCATCGCCAGCCGGTAGCGGTCGGTGGCCGACATGGTGATCCGGTCACCGGCCATCTCGACCTGCACGCCGGTGAGCATCGGCAGCGTCTCGTCGCGGCCGGCGGCGATCGTCACCCGGCTCACCGCGGTGCTGAACTCGGCGGCCTTGATCGTGCCAGCCAGCTCGGGCATCGGAGGAAGGCGCGGGTAGTCCTCCAACGGGAGGGTGGGCAGCGTGAACTGGGCGCCGCCGCAGGTCAGCTCGACGCTGTCGCCGACCAGCTCGACATCCACCGGCTTGGCCGGCAGCGCCTTGGTGATCTCGGCGAGCAGCCGGCCGGCGACCACCGCCGAGCCTTCCTCGAAGAGCTGGATGTCCAGGTCGCAGCGGGTCGAGACCTCGTAGTCAAAGCCCGACAACTGCAACTGGCCGTCCTTTGCCTGCAGCAGCAGGCCGGCCAGCACCGGAACAGGCAGCCGGGTCGGGATGCTGCGCGCGGTCCAGGCGACGGCCTCGGCGAACTCCTGCCGCTGTAGTCGAAACTTCATCCGTGGCCTCCTAGGCACTCAACGCAAGTCTGCACCGCGGCACAGCGATCGCCTGCGTCAGGGCATGGTATCCCCGCCGGCCGACGGCGAACGCTCGGCTGGTCGGCGCCGGCGCTCGTGGCGAGCGCCTCCAGGACGGGCACGCGCTCCCGTCAGAATCTCGCAGTCATTCGAGTGCGGTCTCTGACTACGCGCAGGCTCAACGTGCCCGCACATTATCGAAACCTGCTATCTTACCCACTTGGCATTTAAGGGCGTTCGTGAAGAATAGCTACGCAATTCACCTGCGCGTCAGCTCTGATGAGACGCCGCTGAGAGCACAACGGAGGCCTGGAGATGCTGTTGGACTGGCTCGACAATCCCAGCCCCACCTGTGGCATACGCCTGTTGAAGCCGGACGGATCGTGGTTCTTCCGCAGCTATGCCGAGCTGGCCGTGGACGTGCGTCGAATCTCGGCGAAGTTGCGTCAGGCAGGCGGCGCCCGTGGTGACGTGATCTCGCTCGTGGTTCACGATCCCTGGACTTATATCGCCTCATTCATGGGAAGCCTTGCGGCCGGAATGGTCCCGTCGCCGTTGGCCACACCGTTGGCGTTCCGGCAGTCCGAGCGTTATATCGCTCACCTGGCCACGATATTCAGCGTCGCCCGCCCGGCCCTCGTCGTCACTGATGCCAGGCTGGTTGATCTGGCCCGATCCGGCGTCGTCCGAGCTGACTGCCAGGCGACGGTGCTGGAGTTGGATCTTGCTGTCGCCGATGAGGCAGACGCCGACTCGGCGCTCGGCGCGCGGGCTGAGCTGGTGGACACCGACCTGGCCCTGCTCCAGTTCACCTCCGGCTCGACCGGCGCGCCCAAGGGTGTGCGTATCTCCTGCGCCAACCTCAGCGCCAACGTGCAGGCGATCCGAAGCTGGTTGAAGTGGTCAGCCGAAGACGTGTTCGCGAGTTGGCTTCCGCTCTACCACGACATGGGACTGATCGGAGGCATGGTCGTCCCCGTCGTCTCCGGCACTGACCTGTGGCTGATGACTCCCGACCAGTTCGTGCGCGCACCGCTGCGCTGGTTGGAATGCTTCGGCAAACACGGCGCGACGCTGACAACGGCGCCGAGCTTCGGTTATGCCTACACCGCCCGCCGGGTGAGCCCTGAGCAGATCGCCGATTTCGACTTCTCCCGGTGGCGGGTGGCGATCCTCGGCGCCGAGCGGATCGAGCCCGCGGCGATCAGCGCGTTCTACCAGTTGGTCAGCTCGCATGGCTTCAACCCGGGCGCGCTGATCGGCGCCTACGGCCTGGCGGAGGTGACACTGGCCGCCACCGGCGCGCCGCCCGGTGGCGGCTCCCGGCTGGTGCGGACCAAGAGCACCGCGCTCGCGGTCGGCGAAGCGGTGGTCGTGGCCGAAACCGGCATGCTCGGCCTCGACTCGGCGGGCGGCGCCGGCTGGTTGACCGGGTGCGGCGCCGCGGTGGAAGGCCTTGACGTCAGCATCATCGACGAGGACGGCAACCCGCTTCCCGACGGCGCCTTCGGCGAGGTCTTCCTGACCGGTTCCTCTCTTGCGCAGGGCTATCTGACAGGCGACGGTGTGACGCCCTTCGGCCACGAGGGCCTTCGCTCCGGCGACGCGGGCTTCTTACTGGGTGATGAGCTGTTCGTGGTCGGCCGCATCGGGGAGTCGATGAAGGTCCGGGGCGCCAGCGTGCACGCTGAGGACGTGGAGTCCGAGCTGGGAAACCTCGATGGCTTGCCGAACGTCAGGTGCGCGGTGGCCTTCGGCGCCGTCGACTCCGAGAACCTGGCGGTGGTGTTCGTAGAGGAGCAGGTGGGCCAGGACTGGTTGACAGCCGCCAGCGAACGGGTTCGCACGATCACCGCCGGATCCGCCTCACCCTTGATCCTGCGAGGAAAACGCGGATCGATCGCCCGCACCTCCAGCGGAAAGCCCCGCCGCAGGACGATGTGGACCGAGCTCCTCACCGGCGCCGCTACGCCGTGGGAAGCGGTCCACGGCCAGGCGCCGGTCAGCTTCGGGATCGCTGACGCCACTGCTCCGACAGGCTGAGGGCCGCTGAGCCGACGACGACCCTGCCTCCCAGCGGAGGCAGGGTCGTCGCTGTCGTTCGAGGTGGCATGGCCGGCTGCGGCCGGCCGGCCGGCCTGCTCAGCGTTTGCGCGCGGCGCCCACCAGGTAGGTGTAGCGCTCAGGATGGGCGCCGACGTCACTCGGCTTGTCCGGATGCCACTGGGTCGGAAAGACCACTCCCGGCTCGACCATCTCGAAGTCTCCGAACAGGGCGCGCATCTGCTCATGGGAGCGCAGCGCGAAATCACCGAACTCCTTCGCGTACAGGTTGCCCACCATGTCTGAAGATCCGTCGTCGCCTTCGTTCGTCGCCGTGGAGATGATCAGAAGGCTGCCCGGAGCAAGGCGCTCGCGGTACTTCTCCAGGGCCGGCAACACCTCGGAGTCGGAGAAGAATTGCAGCACGCACAGGACCAGGACGGCCACCGGCCGGTCGAAATCGAGCAGGGACTTGACCGTGTCGGTGGCCAGCACCTCGTCGGCGTCGAGCAGATTGGCCTGCACGCTGGCGGCGTTCGGGTTGCTCGCCAGCAGCTCATTGCCGTGCGCGACCGCCACCGGATCCCGGTCGACGTAGACGATCCGAGCATCCGGATTGATAGCGGCCACCGTCTCGTGGACGCTGCCCCGGGTCGGGATGCCTGATCCCAGATCCAGGAACTGGTCGACACCTTGATCGAGGGCGTAGCGCACGGACCGCCGCAAGAACTTGCGGCTCTCTCGAATGAGCATGATGAGACCCGGAGCCGCCCTGATCGCCTGTTTGCCCAACTCGCGGTCGGGCTCGAGGTTGTGGGTGCCGCCGAGCAGGTAGTCATAGAGTCGGGCGATGCTCGGACGGTCGGTGTCGACCTCGGGCGTCACCCAGGTGGATGCGTCAGACATGGCTGCCTCCTGATGGCTGAAACGATGTGGGGGATGCAGAGGCGGGGGCCTCTGGGATGGGCTGGGCGGGGCAAGCTGTCATCGCTTGTGGCCTGACTGTCGCAGCCAGGCGCCCATCGTGCGGATCGTCTCAGCTCCGAGTATCGCGTGGCCGCGCATGGTGCTGTGCTTCATGTCGGTGCTGTAAGCGTTCACCTCACCGCAGGAGGGGTGCGACCACATGTCGACGTGGATGGTGCCGTGCCGTTGAGCGATCGCCAGCGACAGCGCGTTCAACGTCTCCAGGCGATGCCGGATCGGCGCCAACTTCGGAAGCGCGGCGGTGATGTTCATCAACCCGTAGGTGATGACGTCCGCGCCGCTGCCACGCAGCTTGGCCACGATGTCATCGAGGGCCTCTTCGATGGCGCCGGCGTCGAAGCGAAGTCCGAACAGGTCATTGCCACCTGCTGTCATCGCCACCAGGTCCGGCTGGAACTCCAGCATCGGCCCAAGCTGTTGATCGCGCACCTCGGCAGCGAGCAGGCCCTGGTGGCCGGTGTTGAGGTAGCTCAGATCCGGATGGGCGGTGAGCAACGCCTCGCGCACCCGGGCTGCCCACGACAGCGGCCGATAACCGGGAAGCTCCTGGCCCAGCCCCTTGGCCAGGCTGTCACCCATCACGCCGAACCGCTTCCAGGGCGCCTCGGCGAGCAACTCGGCGGCTTCATCCGGAGGAAGGCAGTAGGGGTCGGTCTCTTCGGTGGTGGACGGGTGCTCGTGAACGTCTGACAGCTGGTCATCCATAGGTCATCTCCTGTTCCCGGTGGTTTTCCGGTCGCTGGCGCTGCTCATCTCGATGTGCTCGCGTTCCGGGGACAAAGTCGGTCGCAGGGCCACCACCGTCCCCACGTAGCCGGCGGCGAGCGGGACGTTGCGGCTGTCCCAACCGTCACCGCGGACGCCATGGGCAGCGGCCATCGCGCGCACCCCGATGCCCCGCGCCTTGGCATGGGCTTCCCGGGTGGTCCAGATCCGGTGCCATCGCCGCGTGTAGCAGCGCTCGTCGGAGCGGTCCAGCAACTCACATTCGGACGGGCTGAAAAAGCGGCGCGCCAACGCCGGCGCGTTCGGCCGGCGCTCCTCCCGCTCGATGTCCAGGCCGATCCTGAGCCCGCTGCCCACGGCCAGCGCCACGAGATCGCCCGAGTGCGAGAGATTGAAGTCGATCCCCACCGGGGCGGCGCCGCCGGCGCCGCCGTGCCGGGCGAGCAGGCAGGGCCTGCCGTTGTCATCGACCGACACCGGCACCCGCCTGGCCGGCATCGACAGCCGGGCGCCCAGCGCGAGACGGGTCAGCGCCCGGCCTGCGGCGTACTGGCGTTGGATCACCGGGCTCACCATGTTCGACATCTGCCGGCGTTCCTCGGCGCTCAGCAGCGCCACCACCGAATGCGCCGAACCCTGACCGGGCCCGATCCTGGCCACCCAGGTCTCGACCGGACGTCCGAGCAGCAGGTGGCGAGACCTCAGCAGCGTCGGCGGCGCGCAGCTCACAGCTCGCTCGCGTCCCGGACCCGCTCGACGAGCCGGGCCGACGGCGGTCCGAACTGCGCGCACACCGCTGACAGCCAACGCTCCAAGCCGAACGCCACGCACGAGCTGAACGCGGGCGCGCCGTCCTCGGTGAGAATCCGGCAGCGTTCGCCGAAGAAGTTGCGATGGAAGTTGACCGATGCGATCGCCAGGCCCTCGGGGTGCTCGGCGGAGCGGAAGACGAATTCTTCCTTTACCGGAAACAGCTGCGCGACGAGCGAGCGCGAGGCGCTGGCGTCGAAGAACGGGTCGCTGGCCACCTCGATCTCCAGCGGCAGCTCCAACCGCTTCGCGAACGCCATGATCTTTGCTTTGAAGGCTGAGAGGTGGTCCAGCGTCGCCTCGCGCTCGCCGACGCAGATGACCTCACGCATGCTGAAGGACAGCAGCCGTCGCAAGCCCTCGAACCGCTGTTCCCGCCGGAAGCAGGTCGCGACCGTCGTGACCAGGTGCTTGGCTGGGACGGTGGTGTTCCGCAGGTCCAGGTATGCCGCGTAGCAGGCGGCCGATGGCAGCGCGTACTGCGCCTCGGCCAGCAAGCCGGCGGAGAAGCCGGCGGCGCTGGCAGCCGTCAGCTGGCTGAACGACTCCTCACGGACCGCGGTGGCGACCAGCGCCAGGTGCGGGAAGTTGTCCCAGTAGTCCAGCATCGCCAGGTCCGCGACCGGAAGAAGTGTCTGGTAGGCCATCGGCGCCGCGTCGACCGCCCTCGCCCATGAGGTGAAGATCCGATCCAGCTCCGCGCGCAACGCCAGCTCCAGCGGACCCATCACCGCCAGCCCCGAAGTGGCGGAGCGGGCAGCGAAGGTGTCAGCTCGCGGAGTGGTCACCGAAGAATCTTTCTCGGATGCGGCGCAGGGTGCGGAAATCCTCAGGTGAGACTTCATCGAGTGAGATCTGCCGGCCGCTCTGCTCTTCGAGCACGTACAGGAAATTGACGAAGCTGAGTGAGTCGATGAGCCGGTTGTCGATGAGGTCGAGGTCAGGGTCGATCGAGGTGAGCTCCGGGCGCCGGGCCAGAAGGTAGGACAGGACCAGGTCGTGATCCCCGTCCGGCGTGGCCTCGGTGGGTAGCTGCGTCACAGCGCGGGGATCCTTTCGTCCGAGAAGATCTGCTCACTGGTCAGAAACGTCGTCGAACGCTTGAGCACGCGGGCGGTGAAGACCTCGAACTGCGGATCTGCCAGCGTTTCACGGCGCATCCGGTACGGGTCGGGGATGCCGGCGTCGGCGAACGCGGCCGGATTGCACAGCGACTCGGTCGAGACCCGCATGTAGCGCTTGAGGTAGAGCTCGAGGGAGGTCAGCTGCTCCACGCTGAGCGTACGACGCAGTTCCGCGTGCAGCAGCGCCACGATCTGACGTCCGAAGGCGATGTGGCGGGACTCGTCCTGATGGTGAACCGCATTGATCTGCTGGATCGTCGGGTGCAGCCGGTCGTCGCTGCCCATGCGCTGGTTGAAGACGTCGACCAGCTCTTCGAAGATCAGCAACCGGGCGAAGATCAGGAACGTCTCGGCCTCAGCGATTCCAGGTCCGGCGAACGTGAGGGACCGGTCGGGGTAGACCTTGCCCCCGTAGCGCAGGCAGAAGGTGGCGAAGAACCACATGTGCTCGTTCTCTTCGCCGATGATGTGGTGGAAGTACTCCGAGGGAAGCGCGAACCCGGGCATGTAGATGCGCGCGACGATGGCCGTCAGCAGCTCGCGGATGCCGTGGACGTTCAGGCTGTAGAAGTTGATGCTTTCCCACTTGCTGAGCGCCTTGAGCTGAGTCTCGTCGAGGCGGTTGCCGACCTGCGTGCCGTGCACGCTCATCAGCTCTGGTGACATCCAGTAGGCGTCCTGCACGATGCTGTCCGGCCAGGTGAACAACCGGTAGGGGTCGTAGTAGTCGCGCTCGGACATCGTGACGAGCCGGTCCAGGATCGCCTTGAAACGAGGGTCGCCGCTGAGGGTCTCGGAGAGGTTCGGCCCGCGGCCGGCCGGGATCGCCGTGCCGGTCATCAGGCGCCGGCCCGGCGGATGACGGTGCGCCGGACGGGTGTGCTCTCACGGCCACCACAACGATGGGACACCATGGTCCCGTCAGCGGGGATCGAGGTGGGCAGCAACCGGTTCAGCCGGGACCCGATGCATCCTGCCGCCAGCTCGGGATGCGGGTTCTCCGCGTGGTCGGCCAGCCGCAGGAACACCGGGTCCACGGCCTTGACAACGCCGTCGTCATCGAGAACCTCGACCCACGAATGCGCCAGGTCCAGCATGCCCAGCAACCAGCCCCGCTTGGTCCTCGACTGGTATCCGGCCGCCTGGTACTGGCTCTGCAGGAACAGCGAGGCCGAGATGCAGGGGGCGGCGCCGGCGGCCAGCACCCTCTTGTAGTCGTGTTGCAACCGCTCGGGCATCCGGATCCACGGGTAGTCGGCTGCGAGGAAGTCATCGGTGATCGACTGCAGCACCGGCGATCGGAGGGTCATCAGCCGGCCCCTCGTCACCATCTCACCCCGCATGCCGACCGGCCCGGGCCCGGAGAAGAGGATCTGGTCATCGGTGACCACGGCCGTCTCGGGTTCGGTGTGCCAGTCGAGCAGGTCAGCCTCCACCGAGTCGAAGTCAAGGCGTGAGTGCGACCATTCGGCATCGGCGCCGCACTCGCTCAGCGGGCAGCGGAGCTCGATGTCGAAGTTCCACCTGATCGGCTCGGTCCACGTCTGCGGGCCGCCATGCATCCACCTCAACGCGTAGCGAATCGCCCTCTCAGGCACTGACACTCCGGACTTGGAGGCGAGGGCGAGATTGAACAGGTCGAAGCGGTCGAACCATTCAGCGCCCGCCTCGCCACGGCAGGGCAGGCCTGCGGCGATCAAGGCGTCCAGAGTCGGCTCGCCGCACCGCAGCATGTCCAACGCCGCGAACCGGTCGACGTCCTCGTTCCTGAAGTCCGAGGGGATGGTGAACAGGCCGTTCAGGGCGAGCAGCCAGCCTTGCTCAGCCCCTGCCGCGCCCTGCGTGGCAGTTCTGACCAGGCTATTCATGCTGATTCCGGAGCCGGGATCACGCAGCTGGCGCGGCGAGCTGAGTCATCAGCGTTTCGATATCGCCGACAGTGACAAGGCTTGCCGCCTGCTCCTCGTCGATGGTGAACAGTTCGAACTCCGACTCGAGTGCCAGGGCCAGCTCGAGAAAAGAGACCGAGTCATAGCCCAGGTCCTCGATCAATCTCTGCTCGGACCGGGCTTCGCGTGCTCCGAGCGGGGACATCTCCCCGATCAGGGTGCGTACCTTCTCGACGACCTCTGCCTCAGTAATCAACTTCGCTACCTGCTGCCTTCTTGGGGGGCGCCGGAGACCGTGCCAGCATGGGCCGGAGAGTGCTGGAGCAATCAGGGGTATCGGGGTATTTAATACTCAGTTGACCCTAACATGCAAGACAAAACGCCATCGGGCTCACCAGAGTCCATGGTGGGCGCAGCGAGGAGATTGCCGTGTCAGAGGATATGCAGCCGGTCAGTGACCGCGCTCAGACGCTCCAGCGGTACCGGCAGCACCTCGGTGAGGGCGCCGCCCGAGTCGCGGAGTCTTTGCAGCTACCGGTGGAGGCCTACGGCGAGGGCGCCTATGTCTGGGACGACACCGGTCGCAAGTACCTGCAGTGCGGCGGCTACGGGGTTTTCCTTCTCGGCCACCGCCCGCCTGAGGTGGTCGCGGCTCTGCACCGGCAACTGGATCGGCATCCGGTCGGCACCCGCACGTTGATCTCCGCCGAACTGGCTGACGCGGCCGCCGATCTGACCGCGGTGGCGCCGGACGGCTTGGACCGGGTCTACTTCGCCTGCACCGGCGCCGAAGCGGTCGAGGCGGCGATCAAGATCGCCCGCGCCAACGGCCGTCGCCGAGTGATCGCCATGAAGGGCGGCTTTCACGGCAAGACCCTCGGAGCCTTGAGCGCCACCGATCGGCTGGCCTTTCGCCAGCCTTTTCAACCCTTGCTGCCCGGCGTGGAACGAGTGGGCTACGGCGATGTCGAGGCGTTGTCGGCTCTGCTGGCAGAAGGCCCGCCTGCCTGCGTGATCATCGAGCCGGTCCAGGGCGAGGGCGGGGTGCGGATCCCGCCGCCGGGCTATCTGAGCGAGGTGGCCAGAAGCTGCGCCGACCACGGCGCGTTGCTCATCGTGGATGAGATCCAGACCGGGCTCGGCCGGCTGGGCAGCTGGTGGGGGTGGGACGGCAGTGTCGGCCAGCCCGACATGTTCTTGGTCGGCAAGGCGCTGGGAGGCGGTTGCGTCCCGGTCAGCGCGGTGCTGTGCACCGCCGAGGCGTTCCGCCCGCTCGAGCGCAATCCACGGCTGCACAGCTCGACTTTCTCCGGCTACCCCCTCGGCATGGTCGCGGCGCGGGCGACCCTGCAGGTGATGCGCGAGCAGGATGTGCCGGCGCGCGCGGCCGTGCTCGGCGCGCAGGTGCGCGAGCTCGTGGACAGCGCCGCGACCGCCGCGCCGGAGGCCACCGTCAAGGAGATCCGGTCCCAAGGCCTGCTGATCGGCGTCGAGTTCACTCGCGGCGAGCACGCCGGCGCGTTCAGCAGGGCACTTCTGGGGGCTGGAGTCATCCCCACCTCGTCGCTGGGGGCCGACACCGTCGTCCGGTTGACGCCCCCCGTAGTGCTCGAGGACCCCGATCTGAAGTGGCTCGGCGCCGCTCTGTCCGAGGCGTTCAGCGCTCTGGCCGGCTAGCTGCCGGCTGGCCTGCCTACCTCGGCGCTGTCTACCTCGGCGGGCTCAGCCCGTCGAGGAGGTGCTGACGCTGTCCCGCTGCGAGACCGGCTTGGGATCCACCACGCCGAGCGCGGCGACGGCGGCCAGCAGGGCGATGACCAGGCTCACGGCGTAGACGTCATGGAAGGCGTCGATGCTGCCGGGCGCCGCGTTCGAGGCCATGACTGCCGCGAGCATCGCGGTGCCCAGCGCTCCGCCGACCTGCCTGGCGGTGAGGTTCATGCCGACGCCAGCGGCGAACTTCATCGGCGGAACCGCGGTGGCCGCCGCCGAGGAGAGCGCCGTCAGCGCGAGTCCGAGGCCGCCGCCGCCGAGCAGGCCCGAGGGCACCCAGGCGACCCAGAAATTCGGCTCGGAACCGTACAGGCTCGAGGCCCAGATGGCGTTGCTCGCCGCGAACATCAGGATTCCGGTCACCGCGGTCCAGCGCTGCATGCCGGGCTTCTTCATGTTGCCGGCCACCGTGGAGCCGATCATCGAGGCGACGGCGCCGATGCTCAGAGCCGCAGCCGACTCCAGGATGCTCCAATGCCAGATGGTGGAGGCGAACAGCGGCGCGCCCAGCAGCCAGGCGAACATCGAGGCGCCCAGGATCGCCGAGGCGACGTTGCACATCGCGTACTTCTTGCTCGACCAGAGGGAGACGTCGATCGCGGGCGCGTCGTGGTTGCGTGATTTCATCCACGCCGCGGCGGTCAGGACCAGTCCGGCCACCAGCATGCCGATGGTCTTGGCGTCGCTCCAGCCCCAGTGATCGCCTTCGGTGAGCGCGGTGACCACGCTGCCGATACCCAGCGCCAAGGCGATGGTGCCAATCCAGTCGGGAAGCTTGGCGCCGCCTGGCGTGGGCAGTCGCCGGGGCAGCGCGCGCCACGCCAGAAACAGCAGGACCAGGCCGATCGGGCCGTTGATCACGAACACCGAGCGCCAGCCGAACGCCTCGACGAGCAGTCCGCCGACAGCCGGACCGATGACCGCGGAGAAGCCGGCGGCTGCCGACCAGGCTCCGATCGCCTTGGGAATGCGCTCGCGTGGCGTCGTGGACAGGATCAGCCCCAGTGCGGCGGGAATCATTCCGGCCGCCAGCGCGCCCTGCAGGAACCGGGCCCCGATCAACCAGCCGACGGTCGGCGCGGCGCCGCAGGCGAGCGAGGCGAGGATGAATCCGAGCAACGAGACCAGGAACATCTCGGTGCGCCCGAACGTGTCCGCCAACCGGCCCGCGGGCGTGAGCATGGCCGCGAACATGACCGCGTAGCCGCTGATGATCCAGGTGAGGGTGTCGATCGAGGTGCCCGGGAAGTGCTCGAGAATGCTCGGGAAGGCGATATTCACGACCGACAGGTCGAGAAAGGCCATGAAGGTCGCGCCGCTGCAGAGGAACAGGACGTAGCCGGGGTCCACCTTCTTCCCGACCTGGTCTTTTTTACCGACGACGGGCTCTGACATGGCAGCCGACTCCTTCGCTGGCCAGCGCGGCTCAGCTTCGCGCGGAGGCTACGGGCGTGCGGTTCGCAACTTCCGCACCACTGAAAACTCCCGCACCACCAGTACACAGGCACTCAGGCGGGGCGCAACCCGGCGGTGCCGAGCCAGGCCTCCGGCCGACGGTAAAGCTCTCACACCGCAAGATCCCTGTCAAACAGCTCAAATTTGAATAAGCAGTCACCAAGTTGGAGCGCGGCGAATAGAATTTGTATACGACTGAACGATTCTATGCCCTTGACAGAGAAAATTAACTTTCATACTGTTCGAGCCGGCGGGGGCCGACAACCGAGTGTCAGGTGAGGCTCACCCATGGCTTGCAGCAGGCGGCAGCCGGGCCGGGTCGCACACGATAAGGCGTGCTCGCCGACACCACGATCAGGGCTCGATGGGCACGGGGCTCGCACACCAACCGAGGAGTCAATGTGATCGTCCTTGGCTATAACGGCCACACGAATGCCGCGGACACCTTCGCCCGGCTGTACGGATCGACTGGCGTGGACCGGTACAACGTCCTCGGTCACGATGCCGCCGCCGCCGTGATCGTCGACGGCCGGCTGGTGGCCGCGGTCGAGGAGGAGCGGCTCAACCGGGAGAAGAAGACGGCGAAGTTCCCGGTCAACGCCGTTCAGTGGTGCCTGGACTACGCCGGCCTGTCCTTCGACGAGATCGACGCCTTCGCATTCCCCTGGAACTACTCGGACTCGCTGGTCAACTCCATCATCGCCGACCTGAGCGCCTCCGGCCTCGGGCCCGAGGCGAAACTCGACCGGCTCCGACGCTTCGGCGAGTTGTACACCAATGTCTTCAGCAGGACCGCGATCCTCAATGACTTCAAGCAGCGGACCGGCTACGAGGTGCCTGCCGAGAAGCTGATGCTGGTGCCGCATCACATCGCGCACCTGATGTGCGGGCATTACTTCGAGGGCGGCCGGGACACCGCGTTCCTGGTCAGCGATGGCCGCGCCGAGCGGTTCTCCTCGATGATGGGAGAGATCCGCGACGGTGAGATCCGAGTGTTCGAGGAGAGCACCATCGGTGCCACCCACTCGCTCGGCCTGCTGTTCAGTGAGATCACCCGGTACCTCGGTTTCATGCCGAACAACGACGAGTACAAGGTGATGGGCCTTTCAGCTTTCGCTCCGCCCCTGCCGAACAACCCCTTGCTCGAACGCGTTGTCACGCTGTTGCCCGACGGCGGGTACACGTTCGCGCTGGCCAACGACCCTCGTAATCCGCATGCCGCCTACTACCCGCTGTTCGACGAGATCTTCCAGGCGACCGAAGCCAATCGGGAGGAACTCGATTTCCGCGCGCGGGTCGCCAGGGCGGCTCAGGAGATGATCGAGGTCGTCACCGCCCACCAGCTCAAGGCGTTGCAAGCCAAGAGCGACCTGCCCACCCTGGTGTTCGAGGGCGGACTGGCCCTCAACTGCGTCAACAACACCAAGCTGCTGGAAGAGTCCGGTTTCACTGACATGCAGGTCAGCTTCGGCGCAAGCGACCCGGGAGTGTCCATCGGCGCCGCGGTGTTCGCCAGCGGCCTGGCCGGTCACCGGAACGAGAATGCCCCGACGCCCTACCTGGGCCCGGAGTACACCGACGAGCAGATGCTGGCCGCCCTCGGCGACTACCAGGACCGCCTTCACTGGGTCGCGATCGAGCCCGAGGACGTCGCCGACCGCGTCGCCAAGCTGCTGTGCGAGAAGACCGTCATCGGCTGGTTCCAGGGCCGGACCGAGTACGGGCCCCGCGCGCTGGGCAACCGCAGCATCCTGGCCAACCCGTCCTTCGATGACATCAAGGACATCATCAACACCCGCGTCAAGCATCGGGAGCCCTTCCGTCCCTTCGCCCCGGTCATCCTCGAGTCCGAAGCGGCCAAGATCTTCCAGATGGGCAAGAAGGAGACCTCGCCCTTCATGACCTTCGTCTTCCCCGTCGCCGCCGACCAGCAGGAGGCGATTCCTGGCGCGGTCCATGTGGACGGCACATCCCGGGTGCAGACCGTCACCGCTGAGCAGAATCCGTTGCTCGCGGGCCTGCTCACCGCTTTCACGCAACTGTCGGGGGTGCCCTGCCTGCTGAACACCTCGTTCAACGTCGCAGGCGAGCCCATCGTCTCCTCCCCGACAGACGCCATCGAGTGCTTCCTCAAGACCGAGATCGATTACCTCGTTCTCGGCCGGTTCCAGGTCAGCAAGGTGTGAGCGCCACCCAGGAATCCGGTGCGGCGCCCCTGAGCATGGCAACTCTGCGCTACCGAGCGCCCTCTGGTCGCCGACGCCCAACTGCTAGGAGTGAGCGGACATGAGTCAAGTGCTTGAGACCGAGCCGGGCTTCGTGCCCGACATCACCGATGTCGGCGCCGATGCCGCCCGGGTGGCCAAGCTGGCCACCTCGGCTGACCTCTACCGGCGGTGGGAGCGTCAGCAGTGGCTGGTCGCGGTGGTCGACCCTGCCCGGGACCGTGCGACGTGGGACGATCTGCGGCCCTTCGTCAAGCAGCAGACCCTCAACGCCCTCGCCGAGCTCGAGATCGGCGAGGTCACCGTCACCCGCACGCTGGGCACGCTGATCGACAATCCTCCGACCGAGGACGACCGGATCTACCTCTGCACCCAGCTGGCCGACGAGGCCCGGCATGTGCGGTTCTTCCAGACGTACCTGCAAGAGGTGTGCGGCGTCGAGGCCGAGGCGGGCGCCAACGCCGACAGCGATGTCGCCGCGGACTACGCCTCGATGTTCGCGCCCGCGCTCACCGCCGTGACCGGCCGCCTGCGCGAGGTCGGCAGCTCGCCTGAGGACTGGTACCGGGCGCTGGTGTACTACCACCTCATCACCGAGGGTGTGCTGGCCGCGACCGCGCTACGCACCACCCGGTTCCTCGCGCGCCGCCTTGAGCTGAGCGCGCTGGATGAAGGCCTGACCAACGTCACCCGCGACGAGTCCCGCCATGTCTCCTTCGGGCTCAGGGCCGCGCAGGACGGGGTGGCCCAGGGCTACGGCCAGGTCATCAAGGACGCCCACTTCGAGTCGATCGCCATGGCCGCCTGGGTCCTGATCGGGCCGGCTCGGCACAACCCCTCGCCCGCGATCCGGATGGCCCTGGTCAGCCGGGCTGCCCAGTTGCAGCAGAACGTCGACATAGCCGAGGAGAGACTGGTCAAGCAGCTGCGCCTGATCGGGATGCCGGAGCTGGCCGACGCGGCCCTGACCGCCTGGCGGCAGGCCATCGTCAAGGCGATCGACGGCTATGAGGAGAACTGGGGTTCCCCGCATCCCATCCGGGCCGCCGCCCGCATCGCACAGAACTGATCCGGCCTGCGCGACTGACCTGGCCTGCGCGACTGACCCGGCCTGCGCGGCACTGAGGAAGAGGAATGACATGTTGACCACAGAAGAAGTGCGCGCACGAGTGCTGGAGATCGTTGGCAGCATGTCTCCGGCAGGCAAGCGGGTCGCGACGTCATCGGACCGGCTGGTGGAGGACCTCGGTTATGACTCCCTGGCGATCGTGGAGCTGTCCCTTCAGATCGAATCCGTCCTCGGCCTCACCAGCCTCGCCCAGGACGACGGGGCTGACGTGGTGACGGTCGCCGACATCGAGGACCTCGTGGTGCGCGGCATCGGAAGCAGTCCGGCCGACCCTGCCGGCTCCAACGGGGACAGCTCTGACGGGTTGTTGACCACGCCCGGAACACCCGCACGATGACGGTTGGCCTGGAGCACGAGGTCGCCGCCCCGCACTGCCTGTCAGCCCGCGAGGCCGGCGAGCTGCTCAGCGGCGCGCCATGGCGACGCTGGGCCGTCATGGGCGACAGCATGGCGGCCGGTGTCGGCGGGCCCTCGGCCGGCTACGCCGACGTGCCCTGGGCCGAGCGGGTCGTCCAGGCGCTGCGGTTCTCTCGCTCCGAGGTCGACTACCTCAACACCGGCCAAGCCAACCTGCGGACGGCTGACATCCTGCGGACCCAGCTGCAGCCGGTGCTGGACTTCCAACCGGACCTGGTCACGGTCGTAGCTGGCTCCAACGACGCCTTCTCGCGCTCGGGGGACCTGGCCGTCGTCCAGGACAGCCTGGATGCCGCGTGCCAGCGCCTCACCGAGGGCGGTGCGCACCTGCTGCTGTTCACGGTGACCAACGTGTTCGACAAGTCGCCGCAACTGGCGCCGTTCGGCGAGCGGATCGCAGACCTCAACGACCGGATCAGAGCGCTGGCCGGCAAGCACAAGGCCACGCTTGTCGAGATGTGGGATCACCCGATCAGGCACGCGCCGGACCTGATGAGCGCGGACGGGATCCACTTTTCGATGATGGGGCAAGCCGTTCTGGCGTCAGAGATTGTCAGAGCTCTCGCCGCCAGCGCCGGCGCCAGGCCCTAGATGGCCGTCGAGGAAGCCGAGTACGTCGTCATCGGCGCGGGGTCGGCCGGGTGCGTCCTGGCCGATCGGCTCAGCGCCGACGGCGGCAGCCGGGTCATCCTCGTCGAGGCGGGCCAGACCGACCGCAGCGCCGCGATCAGCATCCCGGCCGCCTATCCCAAGGCCTTCGGCACCTCCCTGGACTGGGACTTCTCGACCACGGCCCAAGCCGGTCTCGCCGGTCGCAGCGTCCGCTGGCCCCGAGGACGCACCCTGGGCGGCTCGTCGTCCATCAACGCCCAGATCTGGACGAGGGGTCACCGCGCCGACTATGACGGCTGGGCGGCCGCCGGGTGCGCCGGCTGGAGCTTCGCCGACGTGCTGCCCTTCTTCCTCAAAGCGGAGAATCGCATCTGCGAGAACGGCCCCGGCGACTTCGGCGCCTCGGGGCCGGTCCGCGTCGAGGACCTGCGCGAGCTGAAC
The DNA here is from genome assembly GCA_036399055.1 of Jatrophihabitans sp. Classification (NCBI taxonomy): domain Bacteria; kingdom Bacillati; phylum Actinomycetota; class Actinomycetes; order Jatrophihabitantales; family Jatrophihabitantaceae; genus Jatrophihabitans; species Jatrophihabitans sp. The sequence continues at coordinate 129,272 of DASWNX010000017.1, read as the reverse complement.
CCGGCCACCGCCGCGTTCCTGCAGGCCTGTGCCCAGGCGGGGCATCCGGCGCTGGGAAGGTCGGAGGTGAGCGAGCCGACCGGTCATGGCCCGGTGCGCGTCACCCAGAACCACGGTCGCCGTTGGAGCGCCGCGGACGCCTACCTCCGTCCGGCCCTGCAGCGGGAGAACCTGACGGTGATGACCGGCGCGCAGGTTCGCCGTGTCGTCGTCGAGGCTGGGCGGGCGACCGGCGTCGAGGTCCAGACCGCGACCGGCCTGGAGGTGGTGTCGGCCAGTCGTGAGGTCATCCTGGCCGCAGGCGCGATCTGCAGTCCCCAACTGCTCATGCTGTCCGGGATCGGCTCGCCCGAGGCGTTGAACCGGCATGGCATAGCCGTGCAGGCCGCACACCGCGAGGTGGGGGCCAACCTCGCCGACCACCTGTACGTGCCGCTGTCCATGGCGGCCAAGGCGCCGGTCTCGCCGGGAGTGGGTGAGCAGGCTGCCAACACGGCCGCCTACCTCCGGGGCCGTCGGGGCCCGTTGAGCTCCAACCTCGCCGAGGCACTGGCCTTCCTGCACACAGAGGCCGGCCTGGAAGGGCCGGACATCGAACTGCTCTGGATGGTCGTGGCCGATCTGGCCGAGGCCTCAGGGCCGGCCGAGCACGGCCTGACCATCGGCGTCGTCCTGCTGCAGCCCGCCAGCCGCGGCACGATCAGCCTTGCCTCGGCCGACCCGTCAGCGCACCCTGTCATCGACGCCGGCTATCTCACTGACGCCGCGGGCGAGGATGTCCAGACCCTGACCGCCGGCGTCCGGCTGGCACAGAACGTGCTCGGCCAGCCCGCCCTGGCGCCGTGGGTGTCGCGACCCTTCCTGCCCGGCGCGCTCGAGCAGTCGAGCGAGTCGATCTCCTCGTTCACCCGCGCGCACGCCCAGACCCTGTTTCACCCGGTCGGAACGTGCCGGATGGGCGCCGACGCCGATGCGGTGGTGGACCTGGAGTTCCGAGTGCGCGGCGTCAGCGGTCTGCGGGTGGTGGACGCCAGCGTGATGCCGAGGATTCCAAGGGGGCACACCCAGGCGCCGACGGTGATGCTCGCCGAGCGCGCCGCGGAGCTGATATCGACGGCAGCGCATTCAGAAGAGGCGTTGTCGGCAACCGCACCTGTGATGAGAGGTTGAACAATGGCTGTGTACGACTCGGGCGAGCAAGCCGGCGCCCTGCTACGCGATGTGTTCTCGGCGGTGTTGGAAGATCAGGAGTCGGCTGCCAAGCTCAGCGAACGCGAGCTGTCGCTGCACTTCGTGCAGCACGACCCGACGGTTGAGCTCTTCGTCGACGCCCAGGGCGCGAAGCTGGGAAAACCACCCTACCCGCCCACGCTGCGATTCGAGCTCGACACCGACACCGCCGACGCGCTGTGGTCCGGCCGCACCACGATCACGGCAGCGGCGATGGATCGACGGTTGCGGGTGAAGGGCCCGGTGTCACGGATCAGGCAGTTCGCCGAGCTGCTGCCCTCCATCGGCGAGCACTACGCCCGCCTCGCGCCGTCGAACGGCCGCTAGCCAGCTGGCCGCGGCAACCGCACCCACCCGAGCTAGCGCCGCCGATCCAACCGGGTACCTGTCCACACTCTCGAAGGGCCGTTCCGTGACCAGCACGATGATCTCCAACCCCCCGACTCTCTCAGACTATGCCGTGCTCAGCGAGGCTTCGATGCCGTCGATGTTCACGCTTCCCCCTGACGTGCAGGCCCTGCGGGAGGAGGTCCGCGACTTCGCTCAGAAGGTGGTCAAGCCGCGGGTGCTGGCCAACGACCTCGCCCCCGCCGACGAGTTCGACTGGGAGGTCGTGCAGGCCGGCCACGAACTGGGCCTGTTGCGCCTGACCATGCCCAAGGAGATCGGCGGGCGCGGCGTCGGGGTGCTCGGCGTCGCGGTGGCGATGGAGGAGCTGGCGAGCGTGTGCGCCAGCACGGCTCTGATCTTCGGGGCCTCGCTGCTGGGGCAGACCGCCGTGCTGCTGTCCGGTGACCCCGCGCTGCAGGCGCGCTACCTGCCACCCTTCCTGGGCGATCAGGCGCTGCTGTCCTGCAACGCGATCACCGAAGACGTCGCGGGCTGCGACCTGCTGATTCCCGACAACGCCGAATTCGCCACTGACGTGACGACAGCGCGCCGCGATGGCGATCACTACGTCATCAACGGGATAAAGCGCTTCATCACCAACGGGCACGTGGCGCGCTGGTGCAACGTCTTCGCCAATATCGAGGGTCAGCCGGTGGCCGATGGCCTTACCGCCTTCATCGTCGACCTCGACCTCGAGGGAGTGACCCGAGAAGCCGTCGCGGACAAGATGGGTTACCGCGCGTGCCTTGGCACCACCCTCGTGTTCGAGAACGTGCGGGTGCCGGCCACCAATGTCGTCTTCGGTGAGGGCAAGGGCTGGAACTTCCTCACCGCGCAGTCGAATCAGGCCCGGGCCACGGTGGCTGCCATCTCCACCGGCGTCGCCCGCGGCGCCTTCGACATCGCCAAGCAGTGGTGCGGCGAGCGTATCCAGGGTGGCCGCCCGCTGTACCAGCACCAGTTCAGCGCCCGCAAGATCGCCGAGATGTCAGCCAAGATCGACGCCTCCCGGCTGCTCTACCTGCAGGCCGCCTACCAGGCGAACAACATGCTGCCCTCGCCGACGTACGGGCCCGCGGTGGCCAAGCTCTTCGCCGACCGCATCGCCATCGAGGTCACCGAAGAGGCCATGTCGCTGATGGGCGCGCGTGGCTACTGCCGTGAGTACGGCGTCGAGAAGTTCGTGCGGGAGTCCTTCGGCGCGCGAATCTACGAGGGCACACCCGAGGTGCTGGCCATCGCGATCACCGGCGCGCTCTACGGCCACCGCGTCTAACGGCGCGTCTGTCCGTTGACCGCATCATGAACCAGACGCTCACACCGACGCACCAGCGAAGCCGCTATGTCAGCGAGCTGATCAGCTTGCATGACAACGTCTACGTCAGGGGCATCGAGAGCGCGATCAGCTCTGACAGCCTGCTGTATCTCACCCGGCGGCCCGAAGGCCTGCTGGTCCTGGCTGCCCGGGGCAGCGGCATCCCCGAGCGGTTCCTGCTCGCCATCCACGCGTTCCGGCTGGCCCAGTACCTCCGGCTGCGTTTCGCCAGCTCTGAGCTGGCCTTCGCTCGCGCGCTGCTCACCGAGCCCAGCGACTCCGGCAGGGAGGAGATCCACCTGCTGGTCCTCGATGAGCACAGCGGCGTGATCGTGCGCTACCTGTCGCTGCTGGGCTCCGAGGACCCTCGGCCGATGCCGATGGCAGGTTCGCAGCGCTCGCTGTTTCCCTGCGAAGTGGCCCACCGGGTCAATCTGTTCGACCACTTCGACCATCCCGACGACATCGACAGCAGCAATGTCTGGGAGATCAAGCGCCTGGTGCAGCCGAGCACGACCGCGGAGCACGATGGCCGGCAGCGGGTGCGCATCACGCTTGAGGCGGTCCTGGGCCTGTACACGGCGTTGTCTGGAAACCTCCCGCGGATCCGGGCGCTGGTCGGTGACGGAGAAGAAGGCATCGCCATCCGGCGCATCCAGAGGATCATGAGGCAGACCACCGTCTTCGAGGGCACCGCCCCGTCCCTGCCGGCTGACGAGCTCATGTTCCCGCTCTACACCCAGCGGCAGGTCGTCAAGCCGTTCGTGGCGCAGGTGCCCGACCCTGCCGAGCTGGAGGACATGGTCGCCCGGTTCTCGGCCGCGGTCACCGACGTCGGCCCGGTGGCCGCGTTCCAAATGCTGATGAGACACGTCGACGGCCAACTGACAAGGATCACCCTATGACGGTCACCACCGAGACGGACACGTTCTACCAGTCGTTCACCGAGCGCAATCGAGGCCTGATCTCCGAGCAGGCGCAGCAGGCCTTGAGGCAGGCCACCGTCCTGATCGCAGGGTGCGGTTCGACCGGTGGCGCGGCGGTCGAACCGCTGGTGCGGTTGGGGGTCCAGCAGTTCCTGCTCGCCGAGCCGGGTGAGTATGAGTTGAACAACCTCAACCGCCAGGATGCCGACTACGCCGACATCGGCAGGAACAAGGCGGTGGTCGCGGCCGAGCGCATTGGCCGGATCAACCCGCACGCGCAGGCACACGTCGAGACTGCCGGCGTGCAGCCCGACAATGTCGAGCGTCTCGTCGCCGAATGCGACGTGGTCGTCGACGGCGTGGACGTGACCACGTCCGGAGGGTGGCAGGCCAAGATCGCCCTCCATGAGGCGGCGGCGGCGCAGGGCCGGCCGGTGATCTCCGGTTATGACATGTCCGGCACCCAGTACATCCGGTTCTATGACTACCGCCTCGGGCTCAAGCCGCTGGACGGCATCGTGACCGCGCAGGACCTGGGCGCGGAGACGGTGTGGGACCTGTTGAGGCGCATCATCCCGGCCGACGTGGTGCCCGAGGACCTGCGTGCCGACGTCCGGGCCAACAGCGGCAACCCCGATTACAGCGTGCCGCAGTTGGTGTACACGTCGATGCTGTTCGGCGTGCTGACCGCCCGCTACGTCGTCGAGATCTTGAGCGGAGTGCCGGTGCGCGAGTCGGTCTCGGTGGACGTGCACAGCCTCGTCCGAGCCTGAGGCTCACCACCTGGGAAGATCGGCAGATGCCCCTGCCTGACAGCGCGATGATTCGCGTGCGTGGCGCGCGGGTGCACAACCTGCGCGACGTCGACGTCGACATGCCGCGCGAGGCGTTGGTCGTGGTGACCGGAGTGTCAGGCTCGGGCAAGTCGTCGCTGGCATTCGGCACGGTCTACGCCGAGGCCCAGGCCCGCTACCTGGAATCGGTCGCCCCGTACGCGCGCAGGCTGATCGACCAGCTCGCCGTTCCCGACGTCGGCGAGATCACCGGGTTGCCGCCGGCGGTCGCGCTGCAGCAGGCCCGCGGCACACCGCAGTCGCGGTCCACGGTCGGCACCGTCACCACGCTGTCCAACTCGTTGCGGATGCTCTTCTCCCGGGCCGGGCAGTATCCGCCGGGCGCGGGGCGCCTTGACTCCGACGCCTTCTCCTCCAACACCCCGGCCGGCGCCTGCCCGCACTGCCACGGCCTGGGACGGGTGCACGAGGTCACCGAGGCCTCGCTGGTGCCCGATGACGGTCTGTCCATCCGGGACAAGGCCGTCGCTGCCTGGCCGGGGGCGTGGCAGGGCAAGAACTACCGCGACATCCTCGCCACCCTGGGCTATGACGTCGACCGGCCCTGGCGCGAGCTTGCGCAGGCCGACCGAGACTGGATCCTGTTCACCGATTCCCAGCCCGTCGTCACCGTCCACGCCGAGCGGGAGGCGCACCGGATCCAACGGCCGTATCAAGGCACCTACTCCAGCGCCCGGCGCTACGTGCTGCACACCCTGGCCACCTCGCAGAGCGCGACGCTGCGCCGCAAAGCGTTGCAGCACGTGGAGATCTGCCCTTGCCCGGTCTGCGGCGGCGCCGGGCTGCGACCCGAGGCGCTGGCCGTCACGGTCGACGGCGCGAGCATCGCCGAGCTGACCGGGTTGCCGCTCACCGCGCTCGCGGTCCGGCTGGCCGCGGCGCCGGGCAGCGACGTCGCGCGCGGCATCGTGGCAGATCTGCGCGCCCGCATCGACGCGCTGACCGGGCTCGGACTCGGCTACCTCGCGATGAACCGCACCACTCCGACCCTGTCCTCCGGTGAGCTGCAGCGGCTCCGGCTGGCGACGGTGTTGCGGTCGAGCCTGTTCGGCGTCGTCTATGTCCTGGACGAGCCGTCGGCGGGGATGCATCCGGCCGACACCAAGGACCTGCTGACCGTGCTCGATCGGCTGCGCGAGGCGGGCAACTCGCTGCTCGTCGTAGAGCACGAGCCGGACGTGATCAGACACGCCGACTGGCTGGTCGACGTCGGCCCGGGCGCGGGCGCCCACGGCGGCCGGGTGCTCTACAGCGGGCCGCCGGCCGGGCTGGCAGGGGTCGCGGACTCGGCGACGGGACGCTACCTCGCGAACCCACCCAAGGCGAGGAGTCATCAGCGCACGCCCACCGGGTCCATCGAGCTGCGTGGGGTGCGCCACCACAACCTCGATGGGATCGATGTGGACGTGCCGCTCGGGGTGTTCACCGCCGTCACCGGAGTGTCCGGCTCGGGCAAGACGACTCTGGTCACCGCGGTGCTGGCCGCCGCCGTCCGAGATCACCTCGGCGTGACCAGGGACGCCGTGACCAAGGACGCGGACAGGGACGCGGCCAGGGACGCCGCGACTGCCGACGGCGAGGAGTGCGACGGCGCTCCCGCCCCCGCCGCCAGCATCGGCCGGCTCAGCGGCCTGGATGCGATAGACCGGCTGGTCGAGGTGGATCAGAAGCCGATCGGGCGCACGCCGCGGTCGAACCTGGCCACCTACACCGGCCTGTTCGACGGGGTCCGCAAGCTGTTCGCGGCCACCGAGGAGGCACGCCGCCGCGGCTACTCGGTGGGCCGGTTCTCCTTCAACGTCGAGGGTGGTCGCTGCCCGAACTGCCAGGGTGAGGGATTCGTCGCCGTCGAGCTGCTGTTCCTGCCCGGCGCCTATTCACCGTGCCCGGTCTGCCACGGCGCGCGGTACAACCCCGAGACACTTCAGGTGCGCTACCGCGGCAAGTCCATCGCCGACGTCCTGGCGCTGACCGTGGACGCGGCCACCGACTTCTTCGCCGACGTGCCGGCCGTCGCTCGCAGCCTGGCCACCCTCGGCGAGGTGGGCCTGGGCTACCTGAGCCTCGGCCAGCCGGCGACCGAGCTTTCCGGCGGCGAGGCACAGCGGATCAAACTGGCCACCGAGCTGCAGCGAGCGCGGCGCGGCCACACCCTGTTCGTCCTGGACGAGCCCACCACCGGCCTGCATCCGGCCGATGTGGACCGGCTGATGCGGCTGCTGCACGCACTGGTCGACGCGCGCAACACAGTGGTCGTCATCGAGCACGACATGGATGTCGTGGCCGCGGCCGACCACGTTCTCGATCTCGGGCCGGGCGGTGGTGACTCCGGTGGCCGGGTGGTCGCGAGCGGCGCCCCGGCCGAGGTCGCCGGCAGCCAGGCCAGCCGCACGGCTCCCTACCTGCGCGCGGTGCTCGACCGTCCGTGAGTGGACGCGGGTCCGCTAGCGCAGTTGGGCGAACCGCTCGGCGGCCGCGGTCCGGCCTGAGACGATCACGGTGTCGCCCGCTTCCAGAACGGTGTCGGGGGTGGCGTAGGTGAAGCCGGCGCCCTTGCGGTGCACGGCCACGACGGTGATGCCGTGGCGGCTGCGCACGCCGGTGTCACCCAGGCGCTTTCCGACCAGCTCGGCCGGCGCCACCGTCTTGACCATCGCGTAGTCGTCCTCGAACTGGATGTAGTCCAGCATCGCCCCGCGCACCAGGTGGGCGACCCGGCGGCCCATGTCGTGCTCGGGGTACACCACGTGCCCGATGCCGATCTGCTCGAGGATGCGCCCGTGCGGCTCGCTGATCGCCTTCGCCCACACGTGGGGCACATGAAAGTTGACCAGCAGCGACCCGGTCAGGATGCTCGCCTCGATGTCGGTGCCGATGCCCAGCACCGCGCGGTCGAACTCGTGCACGCCCAGCTGGCGCAGCGCCTCCTCCTTGGTGGAGTCCGCGCGCACCACCTGGGTCAGCTGGCCGTTGAGTGACTGGACGATGTCCTCGTCGTCGTCGATTCCCAGCACCTCGGTGCCGGCGGCCATCAGCTCCACGGCGAGGGCCGTGCCGAACCGGCCGAGGCCGATGACCACGACCGAGTCGGCCGCGGCCAGCCGGGAGCCGGTGGCGGACTTGCCGAGCCATGCGGACCTAGCCAATGATGGGTCGCTCCTTCGGGAGTTCGTACAGCCGGGTCGTGTGCCGCAGAGCCAGTCCGGACGCGAGGATGACCGGTCCGACCCTACCCAAGAACATCAGCAGCACCAGGATCAGCTGCCCGGCGCGCGGCAGGTCGGGGGTGATCCCGGTGCTCATGCCCGCTGTGGTGAACGCCGACATGACCTCGAACAGGACCTGGTCGAGGGTGAATTCGGTCAGGATCAGCAGCGCCAGGGTCGCGGTCACCACGACCGCGACCGAGACCAGGGCGACGGTGATCGCCTGGCGGTGCACCGAGCGCGGCAGCCGCTTGCCCAGGGCGTTGACCGCGCCGTCGCCGCGCAGCTCGGTGTAGATGATGAAGAACAGCACCGCGAAGGTGGTGACCTTCAGGCCACCGGCGGTGCCCGCCGGGCCGCCGCCGATGAACATCAGCACGTCCATGCCTAACCAGGTCGCCGGGTCGAGCGCGCCGATATCGACGGTGTTGAAACCGGCGGTGCGGGTCATCGTCGACAGGAAGAACCCGGCCAGCAGCCGGCCGCCGGGGCTCAGCTTGCCCAGAGTGTCGTCGTTGTTCCACTCCATCGCGGTGACGAAAACCGTGCCGCTGACCAGCAGCGCGGCAGTGGTGGCCAGCACCAGCCGGGTGTTGAGCGTCCACAGGCGCGGGCGGGTGATCTCTCTGCGCAGCTGCAGCAGCACCGGAAAGCCGAGGCCGCCGGCGATCGAGGCCAGGGCGATCGGCAGGCAGATCCAGGCGTCGTCGACGAAGCCCATCAAGTTGTCGTCGAACAGGGCGAAGCCGGCGTTGTTGAAGGCCGACACACCATGGAACAGCCCGAGCCAGAGCGCCCGGTCGGCCGGCTCGTCATAGCCGAAGTAGAACCGCGCGCTCAGGGCGAGGGAGGTCACCGCCTCGAACGCCAGGGTGATGAGGACGACGCTGGCGAGCACCCTGCGGACGTCTCCGATGCCGATGCTGCGGGTCTCGGCGGCCGCCGTGATGCGGGTGCGCAGCCCCATCCGCCGGGACACCAGCACGCCCAGCAGCGAGGCCAGCGTCATGATCCCGAAGCCGCCGATCGTGATCAGGGCGAGGATCACCACGTGGCCGAACAGGCTCCAGTGCGTCGCGGTGTTGACGATCAGGTGCCCGGTCAGGCACACCGCCGAGGTGGCGGTGAACAGGGCCTCGAAGAAGCTGGCGCGCCCGGGTCCGGTCGTCGACACGGGCAGCGCGAGCAGCGCGGTGCCGACCGCCGCGGCCGCGGCGAAGGACAGGATGATGACCTGCGACGGTCCCTGCGGCCCATGCATGCGCCGCCCGGCGCGGGTCGGCGCGGCCGGGCTCCGAACGCTCATCCGCCGATGCTATCGACCGCGGCGAGGCTCGCCAGCACGACGCCGGTCGCGGCGCGGGGACGAATCGGCGAAACCCCTTCGATCAGGGCTGGGGACGCCGCTGAAGGCACTAGGTTGCAGCCAGGGGTCGCAGGGTGCGGCCGGGGCGGACGCACCACCATGACTACGACCACGACTATCACCCTGCGCCTGCGGCGCGGGCTCGCCGCGGGGGTCGCCGGCGCCCTGGCGTTGACCGGCGCCACGCTCGTGGCCTCGCCGGAGTCCGGGATCACCAGTCGCGCCGAGGCGGCGGCCGAGTGCAGCACCGACCAGTCGAGCACCGAGTTCGGCGGCGCGGCGATCAGCCAGACGTATGCCAATCTGTTCAACACGAGCACGCCCGCTGCCAGCTACCTCACCGACTTCGTCCCGCAGGGTCTCGGTGTCTGGGAGAACTGGGCCGGCGGGTCGAGCACCGAGGACCTCTTTCTCGTCGGCATGCACCACGAGAACGAGAACGACAACCGATCCCTTCTCTACGGGATGACGACCAGTGGCACGGTGCGGGGTTATGCGCGCCTGCCCATCGGCTCGCACGCCGGTGGCGTCAAGGTTCACAACGGCTGGGTCTACGTCCAGCACGACAACAGCCGCATCCTGCGCTACCCGGTGTCGCGCATCCGGCAGGCCTTCACCGACAGCTCGACGCGCGAGCTCGATTGGGGCGCCGCGACCAACACGGTGAGTTCTGTGAGCTTCTTCGACATCGACGGCGGCTACCTCTACGGCGGTTACCACAACCCGATCGCTCGGGGCCACATGCTCCGCTACCAGATCATGAGCGACGGCAACCTCGTCCGAGACCAGGCCTACGGCCCGATCCAGATCCCCATGAAGGCGCAGGGACTTCTCGCCCTCAGCAACACCTGGATCTTCTCGACGTCGCTCGGCCGTGACTACCGCGGCAACGTCTATGTCATCCGTCGCGGCTACCCGGCTGGCGCGGACTTCACGACCGTCCCCTACCGCTGCTTCCAGTCGGTGGCGATGATCCAGGAGCTTGTGGGCTTCAACGGGCGGACCTACCTGCTCAACGAGAGCGGCGCCGACGAGTTCGCCAACGGTCGCATCCACAACATCCGCAACCTGCACGTCGCCGACACCGAGACCTTGCGCGGCCTGGTCTGGTGACGCTGCCGCTCCTCTGAGCTCAGTGGGTATGCCGGGTCGTCACCGTCGGGGGTGGCCCGCTCCCGTCGGCCGGTCGGCCTGCCAGCCGGTTGACGCCATGCCGCTACTACGAGGGTCGCCCCGGGCGACCGTCCGGGACGCCCTGACCGCGCTGGACGGGGAGCTAGAGCGGTTGTCCGGGCCGGGCGGGCCGAGTTCTTCGACGTACCCGGCGGGTTTTTTCCCTCCTCCGCGGTCTCGTGCCCGCGGAGGTTGATGGCCAGGTGGGACAGTGTCCTGCTCGCCTACGCCGACCGCAGCCGGATCATTTCGCCGGACTACCGCCGGCTGGTGATCCGGCAGAACAGAGACGTGCTGCCGACGCTGCTGGTCAACGGCTATATCGCCGGGGTGTGGCGCCCCGGTCGGGGTGTGGCGCCCGGGTCGGGGTGCTAACCGGCTTATAGTCGACCAGCGCATTCGTTGACCACACTGGGCAGCGAAGCGCGCCCTTACAAGCACACACAACGAGTTAGTAAGGATCCAGACTTGCTTATCCGTATAGTCGAATCGGTAGACATTGTGTGACCGCGACAGCCGTGGTATGCGCCGTGACTATCCGACGCGGCACACATTCCTGAAAGGCAGTAGATGAGCGTTCCTCCGGAACCGGCACCGGCTCCTGCCCTGTCTGACACAACGCAACTAAACCGCGGTATCCCCAGTGGGCAGGTATCAAGTGTCAATGATGCGCTATTTTCTGTGGCCCTTAACCATGTTTGGTCGTGGTTTTCACAGCATGCTAATCAGCGGATGCAGGCGCTGAATCATTACTTGGTCGCGGCAGCATTTTTAACAGCGGGCTACGCCAGCGCTGCCGTCGCGGATCGTTGGCCGTTAGCCGGAGTTGTCAGTGCGACGGGGGTCATCGTGAGCTTGGCATTCAATCGGCTGGATGCGCGTACACGTGAACTTGTGCAGGCCGCGGAGCCCGCTCTCGCCCTGCTCCAACGCGCTCTTGTTGCGGCTGGCTATAGTGGATTAGACATGCTGGCGGCATCCTCAAGGCAAGCTCGTTCGGCACCGTCCTACCGAACCGTGATCGCCACTCTTACAATTCTTGGCGTGGTAGCGTTCGCATTTGGTTTAATCACAGCGCTGGTCAAGGCATAGGTCGTGGATTGCAGGAACGGTTGTTCTGACGATTGTGTACGTGACGTACAAGGTGTCTGACGGCGACGAGTCCTTATAGGGTTGAAGCGTCTTGGTCACTCGATGTCACAAGGCGAGGAATACCCTGCTGAGGATTGTGTTTCTAGGAATTAAATTAACTTGTTCTTCATGTGCTGTGCGATGTCGCCGAGGGAAGAGGGTAACTCACGTTGGGCATCCTCAGATCCATCCAGCGCACCTGTGAAGAGGAGTCCTAATGCGTTAGTAACCGACGTCGGATGACTATCACGAGCTACTTCCCAAGGTGTCCCGGGGGCGGCACTGCGTTGCAGCTCATCATTTAAAAGTGCCAACGTTTTACCCTTAAGGGATATATTTCCCCTATTCAAGCGGTATAGTTCGTAAAGAAGCTGCGTAGTCAATCTTACAGATTCCATATGTCTATCACATGCCGCCGTCCACGCGGCCAAGCGGTAGCGGGCCCATAAGGTTTCGCGAGCGTTCGGATCGAACAATGATAGACGACGTCCAACCAATTCGCTCAGCGCTGACCGCGTCGCCTCCGGATCACCCGTTGCGATGCCACGCCAATGAATCAGAAGCTGTTCAGTCGAAATGGAGTCTGGGTCATCTGGTCCAGCGGTAAGATGGCGAACCGCGAGCAGGTCGGTCAGTAGATCGCAAGCCGTCGTAGCGTCGCCTGCCTCACCAGTCCAATGGGCATGGTTGTGCCGAACGCTCAGCACGTCGGGGTGGTCGGGGCCGAGGCCCTTCATCAGAATTGCAAGCAGTTCTCCCCCTAGGTCACGCGCGGCATGGTGATCACCAAGTTCCGCAGTGATATATGCGAGTAAACGTCGAGTACCTAACGTGCGCGGGTGGTCGGCTCCATCGGTATGAGTACGCAGGTGCACGATCTCTGCTAGCTCTGCGCGCGCTGTTGCTGGGTCACCTGCTTCATTTACCCAAAACGCGTACAGCTCGCGCGCGGCGAGAGTGTCCAGGTGTTCCGAGCCTAGCTCGCGCTCTAGGACGGCGAAACGCTCACCCATCAGTTGCCTGGCAGTTAACGGATCGCCATCCTCGGCGCCAGAGATAATTCGCATGAGTTCAATGTCGGCCAGGTCCTGCGACACTTCGCCGTAGGAGACCGGGTCTTGCTCGGGGTTGAGGTTGTCCAGCGCTTCGGCGTAGGCGCGGGCCGCCCGCTTCAACGCCCCGCTGACCTCAACATCGGTGGAGTCCTCGGCGTCACCGGCGGCTTGGGCGATCTGTTCCCAAGTGCGGCCCAGGGCGTGCAGGGTGGCAGCCAAGTGGCGACGCACCACACCATGGGAGACCGGGTCTTGCTCGGGGTTGAGGTTGTCCAGCGCTTCGGCGTAGGCGCGGGCCGCCCGCTCCAACGCCCCGCTGACCTCAACATCGGTGGAGTCCGCGGCGTCACCGGCGTCATCGGCGGCTTGGGCGATCTGCTCCCAGACGCCGCCCAAGGCGTGCAGGGTGACAGCCAGGTCGCTGGGGGTGGCCCAGCCCCGTCGTTTGAGGTCGGCGGCCTGCTGGTAGTGCGCGGCGGCCTGCTGCAGCTCACCGCGCGCCAGTTCGACGTCGGCCAGATCGTGCAGCAGCACCCCGCAGGAGCGGGGGTCCTGCTCGGGGTCGAGGTTGTCCAGCGCTTCGGCGTAGGCGCGGGCCGCCCGCTCCAACGCCCCGCTGACCTCAACATCGGTGGAGTCCTCGGCGTCACCGGCGGCTCGGGCGGCGGCTTGGGCGATCTGTTCCCAAGTGCGGCCCAGGGCGTGCAGGGTGATAGCGAGGTCGCTGGGGGTGGCCCGGCCCCGTCTGAGCTCGGCGGCCTGCTGGTAGTGCTCGGCGGCCTGCTGCAGCTCACCGCCCGCGCGCTCGACGTGGGCCAGATCGTGCAGCAGCACCCCGCAGAAGACCGGGTCTTGCTCGGGGTCGAGGTTGTCCAACGCCTCGGCGTAGGCGCGGGCCGCCCGCTCCAACGCCGCATCCGGTGACGCAGGCTGGTCCTCGCCAGCGGCACGCGCGGCCTCAAAGACCTGCCGCCAGGTGCGGCCCAGGGCGTGCAGGGTGACAGCGAGGTCGCTGGGGGTGGCCCGGCCCCGTCGTTTGAGGTCGGCGGCCTGCTGGTAGTGCTCGGCGGCCTGCTGCAGCTCACCGCGCGCCAGTTCGACGTTGGCCAGATCGTGCAGCAGCACCCCGCAGGAGCGGGGGTCCTGCTCGGGGTCGAGGTTGTCCAGCGCTTCGGCGTAGGCGCGGGCCGCCCGCTCCAACGCCCCGGCCCGGCCTGTCGACGCGTCGCCTGCGTCCTCCTCGTCGGCAGAGCGCGGAGCGTCAGCAACCCGGCGCCAGACGCGGCCCAGGGCGTGCAGGGTGACAGCCAGCTCGCTGGGGGTGGCCCGGCTTCGTCGTTTGAGGTCGGCGGCCTGCTGGTAGTGCTCGGCGGCCTGCTGCAGCTCACCGCGCGCCAGTTCGACGTCGGCCAGATCGTGCAGCAGCACCCCGCCGGAGCGGGGGTCCTGCTCGGGGTCGAGGTTGTCCAACGCCTCGGCGTAGGCGCGGGCCGCCCGCTCCAACGCCCCGGCCCGGCCTATCGACGCGTCGCCTGCGTCCTCCTCGTCGGCAGAGCGCGGAGCGTCAGCAACCCGGCGCCAGACGCGGCCCAGGGCGTGCAGGGTGACAGCCAAACTACGCTTGCTAACGCCGCGGCGCCTTAGCTGCGCCGCCTGCTGGTAATGCTCAGCCGCCTGCATCAGCTCACCGCGCGCCACCTCGATGTCGGCCAGATCATGAAGGATTCCAGAAAACGCAACAGGGTCATCGTCCTCGCGCAGTGACGCTAACGCGTCTTGCATGGCATCGAGCACCTCAGATGAGCGGTCGGAGCCGGCTTCGTTGAACCACAAGACCCTTGACTTGAGAGCGGGCAGTACGGCATGCGTGTCGCCCACGTCTTTGAAAAGTTCGATTGCATCGTCAAGTGACTTGGCGGCAGCGGCGGTGTTTCCGATCCATCGCTCGAGCTCTGCTTCCAGTTGCAAGTGGATTCCAAGCGAACGGCGGTCACCGATATCACGTTTGAGCCGGCCCGCTTCAAGCAATAAGCGTCGTGCCTCTTTGAAGTTGCGGGATGAAAGCTCGATCGAAGCAAGCGATGTAAGCGTATAAGAACGGTAACGTCTAGCCTCTATGAAGTCGGCGTCGTTCGCCCTGTAGCTAGAAAGGCGTAGAGCTTTTCGAAACCACTTCCTTGCTGCAGCGTAGTCTTGTTCATACGAGTATGTATGACCGATGTTGTAAGCGATACTCGCGCCATGGACCCAGTTCGCCTCAGATTTCACCATCGGCCATGCTTCGAGCAGCGCATCCCGGGAGGCTTGCGTGTCTCCGCTGGAGAGGACCACGATTGCGAGTGCCTCCAAACTCATCACAATTTGGCGCTGGGACTGGGCCTCCCTTGCATGTCCCAAACCAGTGGTCGCATCAAGGCGGGCTTGAGAATAACTCAGATATCGGCGCGACAGCTCGGCACGGCTGGCATACAGCTGAGCCAATGACTCAGCCTGTCTACTGCCTTTTAGGTATCTGGCCGAGGTGAATCCAAGCTCAAGTATGCGAGCTAATTGGGTGAGGTCCCCGGCAGCCAATAGATAGCTAGCTGCACTGCGGCATAACTGGTCGACCTCCTCCCAAGCCAAATTGCGAGCAGCTAACTGGACGGCATTGAGTATGTTATCGCGGCGATCCTCAAGTGCTGTGTAGCGTTCCCCGTTAGCATCACAGAATTCAACGAAGTATCTAATGCACCGACCGGTCGGCATACCGTTCAAATCCGCTCCGGAACGCGCTAGCAGCGCTTCGCGCGCCGCCAGACGGTACTTAGCCAGTCGGTGCGCCTCAGGATGCATGATGAAGTTGTCTGGTCGACGCGCATCGCGCTGGATTAGTTGCAGGGAGACCAGGTCATTCAAGGCTTCCGCTAACTCCTCCTCTTCTAATCCAGTAGTTGCGCGAAGCTCGTCAGTCATAGCGCCACTCAAGCTAAAAGCCCCGAGAGAATCAAATACTAACGTTGGCTCCGGGCGGGTTGACAATAATTCGTATGAACGCGCAAAGGCATCGTACAGGTCATTCTCCACCCCGTACGTGTCCTGAAAGGAGCTGCGTGTGACCGGATCTTCTCCGCGGTGATTGCGTTGTTCCTGAAAGGCATTTGCTAGGGCGTCTAGCGATTCACCAGACCTGTAAAGTGCGGCAGACAGAACGATTTGTCCGGGCTCATTACGACTTCGTTCGCAGATGCTCACGATCTTAGCGTGTGCGTCGCCATCGGTTGAGTGAATACCGGCACCAGAGCGAAACAACTGCGCACCCTCGCTTGTTGGTAGACCGGAAAGCTGGATCAACTGAGTTCCGGATAGACGTAGCGGGCGCAACGATGTGATAATTATGTTCGCATCAATCTCAGAGCAGGCGCGCATCACCATACCTTCCTGCTGCTCGGATCTGACGTTGTCGAGGATAAGCAAATGCCGGCCCCCGCGGCGTAGAATCGTGCTCAAATTACGGATCTTTCGATCCAGGGAGATGCCGAGGCTGTCTAGTACCCCAAGGCCACGGAGGAGATCGTCCACAAGTGCTGTGATGGTAAATTCGACGTCGGATTGAAGCGTAATCCAGAGCACGTTTGTGTATGTCTGCTGGGCCGCGAGTTGCGCTAAAAGGGTTGTTTTACCAATGCCGGGCGGACCTGAGACAACAACCGTCTTTTCTTCACGGACAAGCGCGGCCAGTTGCGCGGCTTCTCGCTCCCTCCCGATGAACTCTTGCGGCGGACGCGGTGGCTCAAGCCTCAAGCGTGCTCGAGCCACCAAAGATCGCGCCTCGTGGCCGGACACCAAGGGTATCGCAGTGATCGACTGATCGGGCTCAGAGGGGTTTGCGATGTGGGATTCATTGTGAATAGGCTCCTGGTGTGAATCCTGTGCCTTCGATTCTAACGCCTGGTCGTACTTCAGCAGTTCGGCTGCCGCTGATTGTCCATCCGCTGTGCTTAAATCATTGCGGTGGAAATTCAGGTCCGGTGAGGGGTTCAGTTTTTCGCTCAAAGCAGGATGATTTCGAGAGATGCCAAATGACGCAAAGTCGGGAACAGCCAGGATCGAAAATGCTAGCCGTGCAGCGTTTCCGAGGGCATACCGCCGCCATGCTCCCCGGCCACCCGTCTTGCCGATAGCCGCATCTAGCGTGGACTTACGGGAATCGGCGAAATCACTAACACCTCGTACTATCAGGAGATCAGGAGGGAAATTTTGAGTGAACACCGACAGCGATGCTCCGCCACTTTCCATTTCAATGGCGAGCAGTTTTCGATCCCGGTGGTTGACAAGCAAATTCTTGAAATTTTCCGCTGCGCCGACTATATCTCCTGAGGCGATTGAACCGATATGACATGTCGGCTTTTGGGTGACGAAGCTTTGGAATTCATGAAGATCACCTGGCAGCATACGTTGGAGTCGCTTGCTAGCTTTTTGTTGCCAGGCCGCTCGAACGGGTTGCTGGCGGAGTACGGAGCGTACGAGCTCCATGAGCGGATGGGAAGCTGACCATCCGTCACCAGATAACTCGAACGTGAAGGGTCCCTTCACTGCCGGTACTGCCTTAGCGCTGTTCATGTAGGTATCGACGTGTTCGGCGATGACAACGTCACCCAACCGCAATTCGTCGCTCAAGGCGCCGCACACGCCGATAAGCACGAGACTGGTCGGGAAGAACTCACGAGAAAGCCGCTCCGCCGCAAGGGCAGCTGAGCTGAGACCCATTTTGCCGACTACGCGGGTGATAATACGGGCACTGAATTTTGGTAACGAGCATTCATAGTAGTATTCGTGGCCGCGCCGCATCGGTATGACACGCTCGAATAGAGGGCGGAGATCCTCCCACTCCTCGTCAAGCGCAACCAGAAGACCGACCGTCGCGCGTACTTCGTTCACGACATCTTGATACCGCATTAAGACGCATCTGTACACGATGCTGTCAGTCGAGTTGGTCCTAGGGCTGCGTAAGCAGCTGTCTGAGGCGGCCATGACGCCGGCCGGCCACCATCGCCGGCACCTGCAGCGCCTGACCCGACTCTCGGCGGGGCAGCGTAGCCCGGATAGTCGCCCGCGAAGGCCTCCTCACCCCTGAAGAAACGGCCCAAAGCCTCCTACATCCGCTTTCAAACCGCCATGTCCAACGAGTGCTGGCAGTCCGACTGCACGCACTACCCACCAACAGACGACCGGGACACCCCGAGACCACCATCCCAGAGGAACTCCTGGGCCAATCGCTCGATGACCTGCGGCATGGTCACGCTGGCAGCAGACACTCAAAAGGAGCAGAGCGTCTAGCCTGCCGCTCCCTACGCCACCGCACCGGGCCACCGGCTACAACGCCCCGACCGATCAGCGGCCAGCGACCGACCAGCGACTGTCACCACCGCATTCACGCCGACCGCATCGACCGTAAACTCACCCTGCGCGGCACGCCCGCCTCCACCACATCGGTACCAGCCGAGCCACCCCAAACCCCCGTTCTGATACCCATCCAGGACCTCGACGTCCACATCATCGATGCCACCATCGGCGAACTACTTCGCACATCAACCCCGATCACGACTATCAGCCCTCCGGCAACACCCGCTACCCAACCGAAACCAAAAAGGCCGAACCCTTGAGGGTTCGACCAGTCCGGGATCTCTGAGATCACCTGAGTGGGCAAGGGGGGAGTAGCCCACTCGTTCCTGGGATAAATCCCAGCCGAGGGGTTCGAAGCATCGGAGACCCGATCGACGTCTGAGCTGTCTCGATCCACTGTCCGCGCGTCCGGAGGCCCGGCCAGTAGGTCCCCGCTGGCCGGCACAGGGGCGGCGGTCTCGGCTGGCGCGCCCAGGCGCTGAGCGCGTCTCACCGTCGACTGGAACCTGCGCCGAGGCGCTGCGTCGCCCCGCGTCTCGCCACCGCCCATGCCATCAAGTGTCGTTTATAGACGACACTTTTGCAACAGCGATGAGGGGTGCCGCGTGTGCTACCACTGCTGGGCTGAACCAAGCCGGAAGCGGTCATTGCGGGCGTCAATTCCATCGCGCTCTGACCGGCCCACGGCGCTCGCGGACAGATCGACCGATAGTGATCATGCCGCTACGGTGCACTAGTGGAAAAGGAGCGAACCCCGCGCACGGCTAAACCGACCGAGAAGGTAAACGATTCTACGGTTGAGAGCGACTGGTACGGCGACGTTGCCCCGGAGCTGCCGAGGGTGACCTTGGAACGGTTCGGCACCGTGCCTGCGCCGCGCACCCTGGGGGAGTACGTTCAGACGGTCACCGCCATCGCGACCAAGCTGAGCAAGGTCGTCGCCTGGCGTGGGCAGGTCGACGTCAGCTGGGGCGTGCATTCGGGCGCCGCGCGTCGGGTGATGCAACAGCGCTGGATTGAGCCGCGCCCTGACTACATCGGTGGCGTGCTGCGCCGCGCCGGTATGGATGACTCCGAGTTCGAGGAGCTTGATGAGATCTGGCGTAAGGCTGAGCAGCCAGCGGCGGTCAAACGACAGCTTCGCGACTACGAGGCTTCGCTGCTGGATCAGGCACGGGCGGCGGGGCACGACAACGAACCAAACGGTCACCGGCTCGGTGACTTCGAGCTGTTCGGTCTGCTGCAGCATCACGGCGCTGCCACGCCACTAGTGGACGTCTCGCGCAACGCGATGATCGGGCTGTGGTTTGCAGCCGAGACTTTGCCGGAGACCACGGGCCTAGTCATGGCAGTGGCAGATGCCGGTGTCGTGCCGGCGCAGTCAACGATCGAGTCCGCGAACTGGCATGAGGTCCGCGATCGCCTTCCCCAGGGCAAGGCGCTGTGGTGGGTACCGCGACGCATCTCCTCCCGAATGGCTGCGCAGGAGGCTGCGTTCGTCACAACCCCCTTCTGGGATCAGCCGTGGGGCTCGCTGGACCTGCCGGGGACGATCATGTGGAAGTCGGAATCCTCACCGGGCGACCAACCCTCGGTCGCGTTCATCGCGATCGCACCCGAGCTCAAGGCCGCGCTGCATGAGGCGGGCCGACTCGGTGTCACGGCCTACGACGGGACGACGATCTACCCGGACCTACCTGGGTTCGCCCGCTACAACGGCGCGGGCATGGACATCACGATGCCGCGGGTTAGATGAGCGGCCGAGTGCAACGACACCGGCGCCAACGTGGATGCGGTGGCTGCTCCATGCGCCGATTATGACGCGCGAGCAGTGGGCTCCGAAACCATCGGATGCGACCATCGCGGGGAACAAGCGCAACAGCGGTACCTGATCTGCCCTGGTGGCGACAGTCAGGTGAGCGTGTCGAACGCCTTGCGCAGCCGACGAGGACGTCCTTGTCGTTGCGCGCCGCCCGGCACAGGGCACCGACGCGGTTGCCGCTGCAGGCATGCCGCACCACGACCTCCGCTCGGAAGATCGCCGCAGCTCTACGTGTAAGTGACAGCATCGTGCGACCGGTGATGGTGCGGCTCCCGGCCGCGCAACTGCTCGATGAGCTGCCCAAGATGGGCGCTGCGCGCGATGTGCTGGAAGGTGTGGGTTGCCCCCGCTTTTCGGGATGCATCCGACGTGAACCGCCTACTGGACAACCTATGTCCGTGAGCTGCTGAACCTGGTCGCACGTTCGACCATGCGGTTGGCGCTACCCGCTTCCCAGTCGACCGCTCCACATGGGAGTTGCCGCGCTCGGCCTGGATGGAGTTCTACTCGACGGCCTCCGCCGCTACGACCCGATCAACCAGGGCCTTGCCCTTGGAAGTGAGCCGCAGTAAACGGGGACCGAAAGGAGCGCTGAATGAAGGCGAGGTGAGCACCCCGTCTTCTTCATCTGCCCACGTCATCTTCATGGCCTTCGCCTCGTCATCTGGATCCTCAGGTTCGAGGAACCCGTCGAGCAGTAGCGACTCATACATCAGACCGCTACTCCAGTCGAGACAGATCAAAGACTCGGTGGGGTGGCGGCCGAACCACTGCAAGACGCGACGCTCCAGCTCCGTGTACCGAGAACTAAGCACTGCCTGGTTCGCCTTGATCTGCTCGATCACCTGACGCGGGATTTCTCCAGCATCGAACCGAGCATGATCTGTCGGGCACAGCGCGATCAAGTTGCTCGCCTCGTGTTTGTTCACTCTCGACCACGGAATGATGTGTGCAAGCTCAGTTCGGGGTTCTCGACAATTCGGCATGGCGCAGCGGTACCCACTCTCAAGCTTGACCTCTCGCTGAACCGCTGCGGGGATGCCCGGCCGTCCATCTGCCATGCATCCATCATGGTCCAATCCGGGTCGAGTTCGCGGGGTGGACACACTGCGGCACCACGCAGAAGAGATTCAGGGTGCCGAGCCGCATCTGCACGTGAGAGCCGCCTCGTTCGCGCTTTGACGTGTGCGACGAGTTGAATCCTGCTATCAGGGGCGTGCGGGCGGGTGGCCCTCGGCGATGTCGGCCACCAAGTCAGGCAGTAAGTCTTCCTCGTACACCGGCGCACCGCTCACCATGGCTACGCCCAGCTCGGCATCCCAGGGGGTGTCCACCGCGACCACCGCGCCCGCCGGACGGGTCGGCCCAGCCACCGCGAGGTAGTCCGCTGCGCTCATTCGCCACGGCACCGCAGCTGGGGCTGCTTCGAGCAGCGCCCGCACGTGTGCGATGCCGGCTGCGTCGAAGTCCGCCCGCACCGCAATTGACCAGCCAACCGCGGCGAGCGCAGCGATGGCGGAGCATTCGACCGCCGATGGGGTGCCCGAATAGCAGACCACCCGGGCGGGCGACGTCGATCGCTCCTGAGCCAGCGCGTTGGCCGCGGCGAGCACCGACGGGTTCTCGGTGACGAACACCCACTGTTCTTCGGACGCAGGCGCCGCCCACGAGACCGCGGCCAACTCCCGCGGCGGCAGCGTTACCGTTGCCCCCGCCGGGATCGACCACCCGGCCGGTGCCACCCCGGTCACGATCAGGCCGCCGACCAGGTCATCGCAGTCCACGCCCAGGCTCGCCCAGGCAGCTCGGGGTCGTCCGCCGTTGGCCACGCCGCACAGGGCGAGGACAAGCCCGGCGAGGGCGCCGCCATCGAGCGCGTGCGGAGCACCAGGAACAAGGGTGCGCCGGTCGATGCGCGCACCGGGCTCGGGCAGGCGCGCGGCAACCTCGAGTGCCTGGGCAACGAGTGCCTCGGGGTCGGCGGTGCTGAGGATCCGGCTCACCCAGCGGCTGCTGCGCAAGCGCTCGAAGACGGTCTCGAGCCCTACCCGGGCACGCACATGCTCAGGCAGCGCTCGCACCGCCGTCTGCAGGCGTGCGCGCAGGTCGTCTTCCGCACTCGCTCGGTGTGCACGGGCCGCAGCGGTGGCCGCCAACGGCCGCCCGACGGCGTGGGCAACGACCACACCGGGGGTCAGCTGCGGATTGCGCTCTGCGAGCACGGCGGTGAGGCGGGTCAGGTCGACTCGTCTCCGCTGCCCGGCAGCCAGGTGCCGGTCGCCCAGCAGCCCCGCCGCGGCCGCGCGCTGAGCCGGCTCCGCCGGGACGGTCACGGTGACCGCGGCACCGCCGGTCAGGTTTTTGTCGCCGCGGCGGTCAGCTGCGGCCGCGAGAGAGGTCCACAACCACTGCAGGTCTGGGCGGGTCAGGGCTGACAGGTCGGCGCCGGCGCAGGCGCCGGAGCACAGCGGGCATGTCATGGCGCGCTGTCGGCCCGGCCGCCGTCGGACGCCGAGACCAGCGTCTCGATGACGGCCGGGTCGTCTCCGGGCAGGGCGTCGACGCCGCGGATCACCATCGGGAACGCGACGACCGTGCCGTCCGCCCCGGCTTCGAGGTCATGCGCGTCGATGCCGTCCCAGGCTCCCGGAGCCCCGTCCCAGAGGTAGGAGGTGCAGACGACGTCGAGGTCGAGTTCGGCGAGGTAACGGGCCAGGCCTTCGCGGCCGTGCTCGTCGACCTCGGCCGGAACCTCGTCCAACGGGACCAGCCGCAGCCCAGCATCGGCGAAGCGGTCGTAGTTGGCAGCAATCGCAGCCAGCATCGGCGCGAGCACCACTAGGCGGCGCTCGCCGCCGGACAGGCCGGTGCGCGACCCCCACCGGCGTTGGGAGCGGACGCCGCCAGGGCCGGGCCGCTCGACCAGGTAGTGCACGTCGACCCAGTCGCGGATGTCGGCGGCGGTGGCGAGTCGCTCGGTCATGCTCGTGCCGTCGGCCGCGGCAATGAGGGCCTGCAACGCGGTGCCGATCTGCTGCTTCTGCGCCTCAGTGCGGACGGCATCACCGACCGTGCATGACAGCTCCCATACTGTGCGCGCGGTCGCGTCTAGGTCCTCACGCAGGCCGATCTGTACCTGGACGCCGACGCCGGAGGAGGCTTGCGCGGCGCGCATCTTCGCGTTGACCGAAGCCTTCCAGTCCATCAAGGCCGCCCACGCTGTACCAATCGCCGACGGGAGCCGGCCGATGACGAAGTCCCGCAACGCGGTCGCTTCGGCCGCATCGAGCGCGGCGCGAGCCCGGTCCGCCAGGGCGCTGGCCTTCGTGGCAGCGCGCGGCGGGTCGTACTGGGTTTCGGCGTGGGTGAGCACGAACGACTCGAGTTCCTCCAGGGCATCCGGCGGGTCGGCCCGGGCAATCGCCCAGGTCTGGGCTAACGCGGCGCGGACCTCGTCGTAGCGTTCGCCGAGCATCTTCCGTCCGGCCGTTCGCTTGCCGGTCAACAGCGCGTCCACCATCTCCAGCAGCTCATCTCCGGTGGGAAGCGTCGAGCGAGCGGCGTGGTCAGCGTCCGACGCTGAGTTGGCGTCGGCGCGGCGCGCCTGCGTCGGTAGGTCGGCAACGCCGAGCGCGTGGGCGACCGGAGGAAACGACAGCAGCGCAATTAGATGCGCTTCGGAGGCGACCTGCCGCGGGTGCACCGAGGCGAGCGCGGCAGCGGCGGCAGCAAGCTCGGCCTCACACCGCGACGCTGTCGCCGCCGCGGTCTTTTCGGTCTCACGTGCCGGCGGCAGGTCCTTTTCCAACCGGCTCGCCCGGGCTGAGACTTCCGCGAACCGGCGTACCGCGTCGTCGCTGTCGCCGGGGGTCTCCGCCTCGGTCAACAGTGCCTGCGTTTGCGCGGCCGCGTGATGGGCGGCTTGCGCGCCGGAGGCGGCGCGGGCAAGCGCGGTCGCCACCTCCTCTTCGTTCGGAACAGCGGCGACCGCACGCCGCAGGCGAACGGTCACTCGGTCGCGAAGCCGGTCCGCAGAACGCGTCATCGCCGTCGCGGTAGCGCGATCGGTGTCCATGCGCATCTGCAGCTCGCGGGGGTCGGAGGGCATATTCATGGCGCGTGCCCGGTCGAGCCAGTCCTCCAGCAGCCGGGCGTGCTCGGTGGTCTTGGCGTCGGCCGTCTCACGGGCCGTGGCCGCAGCACGTTCCAGCCCGGAGGCGCGTTCGGTCTCGCCGGCCCGGCGGCTTTCGGCCTTGACCAGGGCGCTCCGGGACGGAAACGAAGCCGCCTGGGATCGCACGGCGTCGCGGTCGCTCCGATGGCCGGCGGCTGTGGCGAGGTGCTGCTGCGCCTGGTGGTCAAGGGCGCTCGCCTGGTCCTCGAGTTCCGCTGCTCTGGCGAGGGCACGGGCCAGGCGAGTGCGGGCTCCGACGTGCCCTGCAGCAGGGAGGAGCTGCCCAGCAGCGGCCATGGCGGCGGTGGGATCGCCTATCAGCGGGCCGGCGGCGTAGGTGCCGTCGCGGCCAATGACGAGGCCGGCGCCCGCGAAGGCAGCGTCGGCCAGACCGATGCGTGCGAGTACCGCGCGGGCGCTGTCCGCGTACGGGTGCTCGGGGTTGACGGCGAGGACGGCCGTGAGGTTGAGCTCGACCGGGTCGCCGCTGGCGGAGATCGTCCATGTGTCGGTCGCCGCGCCGTCTGCGCTCAGGTGTGCGCCGAGGATGCCGGCGGCCGCTAGCGCCAACTCCAGTCGCGACCGGCTGGCGTGCAGCGCGGGGTAAGCCTGCTCATCGTCGGCGTCCCCGCCGGCAGCGGCTTGGGGCCGCTGCGTGCGCTCGGGCCACTCCAGCGCGGCCCCGAATGCTGTTTCGTCGTCGCCAGGTCCGGCCCACTCTGGGCGGGGCAGCGGGAGTAGCTGCCCCGCTCGCAGTGCGCTCGCCTGTTCGCGCAGCTCGCCGGCTTGCGTGGTCGCTGCCGCCGCTGCGGCGTCGGCCGTTTTCGCATCCGCGTCGTGGCCGGCGGCAAGCGCTTCGCCGGCGCGTAGTACCGCGTGCGCCCATTGGTCTGCTTCGGTGAGCACGGCTGAGGGTTCGGCCGCGGCGAGGACGGTGATGTCGTCGGCGTCCCAGACGGCGAGGTTGGCCTCGATGGGCTTGCCCAGTCCACGCAAGTGGGGGTGGCGCGGTGCCCAATCCACGATGTCGGCAAGCAACGTTCGAGCGGCGTCGCGGGCGGCGGCCTGTGCGGAGTCAGCCGCTTGCCGGGCGCGGTCGTGCTCGGCCTCGGCGCTGTCGGCGGAGACGCGGGCCCGAGTTGCTACCTGTTCGGCGGTGTCGACGCCTTGACGGTCGCGCAATAGCAGATGGGCCCGTCCAGCGTTCGCTTTCGCTACGCCGGCGGCAGCGGTCCAGCGGCGGCCGAGTTGGTCGAGGGTGTTGGGGTGGAAGGTGACGTCCAAGCCCGGTCCGGGGTCGGCGACGGTGTTGGCGACGGCGCGAATTCCACGGGGCCGGTCGTGCCAGCGCACGATGGTGTCGGTCGCGGTAGGTGGCGCGCCGACGGCCGCGGCCTCCCGGGCGAGCTCGGCGAGCTCATCTGATGCGCTCTGTAGCTGCTCGCGTGCGGCGCTGGTGCGCTCGCGGGCGCGGGTGGCTGCTTCGGCGAGTGCGTTGGTCAGCGCGGCCACGGTGGCGGTTTCCGCTTCGAGCCGGCCGCGCAAGTCGCTGATACGCCCGTGGGCTTGGTAGACGTCGGATAGTTCGATGGCGCGCGCCGCCGCGCGCGCCTGCGTCAGTTCGCCGTCGATCCGGTTGGCTGCTTCAGCGGTCCGCTCGGCCGCGGTCGTGGCGTCGGCTAGGGCGGCCTCCGCGGTGGTGACGGTGGCGGCGCGCTCGCCGACCTCGGTCGCCGCGTCCAACGCGGCCTCGTGCGCGGCGCGGGTGACTTCGACGACGTGCCCGGCCCATGCGCGCGCGAACTCTGCGAGGGCGGCGGCGGCGTGCTCGTCGGCTTCGAACGCCTCACGAGTGGCCTCCGATTCGGCCAGGGCGTCGGCGGTCGCGGTGAGAACGTCCGGTGATA
Source organism: Jatrophihabitans sp. (assembly GCA_036399055.1). Taxonomy (NCBI): domain Bacteria; kingdom Bacillati; phylum Actinomycetota; class Actinomycetes; order Jatrophihabitantales; family Jatrophihabitantaceae; genus Jatrophihabitans; species Jatrophihabitans sp. Next base: position 103,338 of record DASWNX010000017.1, on the reverse strand, counting down.
CACCAGGTAACGATTGTCGCAGCGCGTCCGCGGCGCCGGCGGGCGAGACCTCGCCAAGCAGGCTCGGGTTGCGTATCTGACGCAGCCGCTCGGCGAGGTCTCGCAGCTCGCCGGCGCTGGTAGCCCACACGCGCGCGGCCAGGTGCTCGACGTACTCCTCGGGCGTGTCGAACACCTGTCCGCCGACGTCCTGGACGCGTGAGCAGAACTCCTCGTGTTCGAGCGCGCTGCCACCGGCGCCGGTCAGGCTCAGCTCGCGCAGCGGACGGCCGGGCAGGGTGAACGGGACGGGTTTGACTGCCGGTGCCGAGCTCGGCGAGTACTGCAGCCGAACGCCGAAGCTCACCGTGCTCTGCCCGGGTGCCCTCGCCACTTCACTGTCCGGGGTCGCGAACGTCAGCCACAGGTAGCCGTACCGGCGGCCGCGGGCTGGTCCCCCGTCGGCCATGAGCTGCTTGAGTGTCGTCTGGCGTGCTTTGCCGGCGCCGAGCTTGGCGGCGTTCAAGTCGAGAAGATACGGCCACAGCGCCTCAAGCGCGGTGGTCTTGCCGGCCCCGTTCGGGCCGCGCATCAGCAGCCGTCCTGACGGCGCGGGCAGCTCGAGGGTGCCGTACCGCCACACGTCGAAGGCGCCGGCGCCGACCAGGCGCCATCGACCGCCGAACCGGTCGCGACACCCGGCGGGCGGCGCGGGCAGCTCGAGGGTGAAGTCGAGATCGAGCATGTCGCTCACGCAGGCGGCCCTTCTGCTGACGGCGTCCAACTCGCGGTGCCAGCGTCGGTCTCGGCGATGGTGCTGAACAGGTCCTCGCCCGCAGCGGTGCCCTGCGACGACACCGACGGCGAGCCCGCTCCGGCCTGTGCTCGCGAGCCTGCCTCACGGCGGGCGCGGTGCCGGCCCGCCACTGGTGTCGCGGTGCCTTCCTCGGACCAGCGGCCGGTCACCGGCGCGAACCACCACATGATCTCGCTACCGTGCTCCGGGTCGGGACTTCCGATGTCTGCGGTCAGAGCGGCTGCGTCGGTGACGGTTCGCGAGCTGTGCGCTGCGGTGATGCGGGCAAGGTTGGCGCCGGTGAGCAGATCCGCGACGCGGTCGGCCAGCAGCGCTGGGTCGGCGGCGTATTCGGCGCCCCAGCCGCCCCTGCCACTGATGTTGTCGGCGGCGAACGTGGCGAGCGCGGTGCGCACGTCCTGCCCGGACAGCCCACGCCAGCCCGGTCCGGGGCCCGTGGTGCACCCGTGAATCGAGGCGTGCTCGACCAGCAGCAGTGCCGCGTGGGCGACGGTGCCCGGGACCGGGAAAGGGACCGGGCCCAGTTCGCGGAAATGCCGGTACCCCTGCTCCGGCACGACGAATGCGGCGCCTTCGGCGCGGCGCTCCAGGGTGAGCCCGAACGCCGCGGCCAGCGGGGCGCCGTCGTCACCGCGTACGCGCTGGCTGAGCCAGGCCGCTTCAGCGTCGTCGAGGTCTGCGGCGTGCACGCAGGTATCGTCGATGAGCGTTCGTCGCATGCGCCGGGCGGTGTCCGGTTCACGGTGAACCTGTGCCAGCCAGGCGTGCGGGTCGACCGCGGGATCGATCGTGCCGGGGTTGGCGACCACATGCGCCAGGCGCGTGTGGTGCACCGCGAGCAGTACCGGGGCGTGCTCGTCGGCCAGGTACCCGTCGAGGTCGCCATCGAGGCGTTCGACGATGCCGCGCTCATCGAGCATGCGCAGCGCGGCGACGATCGCGCGCCGTTCGCCGATGTCGTTGATTGCCGGCACGCCTGCTTCGGCGGCGGCCGAGCGGGCAGCGGTGACGAGCTGGCCGATGCCGACGCGCGGTGGCATCGATTCAGCCGCGGCGACCAGAAGGAAGAACCAGCATGCCTCGGCCGGTTTGGGGCCCCGGGCTGCCCAGACGTCCGGTCGGGGCGGCGGGCTCTTGCGAAGCCGGACCAAGTCACGTTCGACGACCAGCAACCACCCCATGCGGGCTAGCGCCGAACGCAGCGCGCTCTCGTTGCGGCGCACCGCGACGATCGCCTCGTCGTTACGGCCGCCGGCCAGCCATGGTGTAGCCGCTAGGCGGCGAAGCAGCGCCGCGACTTCGTCATCCGCCTCGGGCCGCCACGCCTTGCGCCGGCGCGGCTCGGGCACCGCCGCGTAACGTTCGCTGGCAGCGGCCGCGTCCGGCGCTGGCGTGCTCACGCTGCCCCCTCCTGGCTATCGCCGGCGCTAACGGTGGTCGGCCCTGGCTGGTGGTTCCAGGTGATTGCGACGCGGCCGCCAGGGTCGGCAACCGGCGTGAGGTCGGACAGGACTGCTAGCGCCTGTGGTGCCGGGCGTTGGCCCAGGCGATGGAACAGCGGGATCCGCCCCGGCAGCAGCACCGACCACGTTGGCGCACGGATCGCGCCGATGCCGGTTCCGGTGTGGATCAGGGTGCACGCGAGCCCGCCGGCGGCGCCGGTCCGGCGCGGGCCGGAGACGCCCGCGCGGGCCGCGGTCATCAGCGCGGCCAGCGCGGCGCGGGCGGCCGGTTCAGGCAGCTGCTGACCGGGTGACCAGGCGAGCACTGCCGCGACGGCGGCGCTGTGCGCGGCTTCGCGGCGGGCGCGAGCAGCAGCGACCTCTGCGCGGGTGCCGGCGTCATCACGTGGTGCCGCTCCGCGCCCGCGTGGGCCGGACCGGCCTTGGGTTCGCAGCAGCGTCGGGACCGGCACCTGCGGGCCGCCGCGCCAGGACGGGTTGCGCCCGGCGTCGTCCTCATCGGCCTCGCCGTACAGCTTGCGCCAGCTGTGATCGCCGACGGCAGCTTGGAAGACCTGCACGCCGATGTCCGGGGTGAGCACCGCCCGCGCGAGTGACAGCGCGCGGCTGCGGCTGGATGCGGTGCGCGCCGAAGAGTGCAGCCGGCGCAAGTTCGCATGCATGCTTGGCAGGGTCCGTACCAGCCGGAGCGCGAACCGTGCCGCGCGGCCGGTGCTCGGGTCGAACCAGTCGACCAATCCCTCCCAGTCCTCCACTCGCCCGCCGCGGGAGGCGCTCAGGGTGCCGGCGACGATCAGCTCACGGGCTTGCGACGCGGACACAGCCGCGTCCGCCAGAGCAGGAAACCACGCAGAAAGCGTGCGCAGTGCGCTGGCGGCGCGGGCGGAGCCGGTGTCGAGTTCGGTCGCGACTCGGCTGGCGTAATCCACCAGTAGGCCTTTGAGTTCGGCTGTGGCCTCATCGTCGAGGTCGAACCGATCGGCGAGGCCGGTCAATGCGTCTTCGGCGCCGACCAGTGCCGTGTCCAGATCGTCGTGGCTGGTGAATGCGATCCCGGCGGCGTCCACGCAGGCCGCGTCGACTCGGGCCAAATCCGCCGGTCCGGCGCCCAGCGACGCGGCGAGGGTCTCCAAGTTGGTGACGACGCGGTTCAGCGATGCGATCGGAATCTCGCGCATGGTGGGCGTGCCGGCGAGCACGGTGCGCCAGAAGCGATGTACCTGGCGGCCAGTGGGGCTGGCGGTGTAGCGCCAGTTGCGCGCGAGCAGCTCGACGTAGCGGCGCGCGCGGGAGGTGTCCGAGCGTGCCGAGACTGCTCCCGCCTCAGTGAGCATGTCCAACCGCGACTCGACCGTCCGCACGTCCAGCTCTCGCCCGGCGGCGGCGAGCGAGGCGGCTATGTCGGCGCCGGACAGATCGGTGACTGATGCTTCGAGCACGTCCATGATGGCGATGTAGTCGTCGGCCTCGGGCCACAGCAAATAGCCGACGACCCGGCGCGAATCTGCTGGTTGAGTGGCACCGGCCGTCGCGGCGGCACCTCCACCGGAGTCGGAGGTTGGCCGGGGGGCGGCGGTGCTGTCGGACCGGTTCGCGAGCGCATCCTGCTGGGGCAACGCGCTTGTAGTGGGCAGCACAGAAGCGCTCGGGGCGCTGCCCGGCTCACCATGCGGCCGACCCACTAGTCCTCCCATCGGCTGCCCGCCCAACCTCCTGCGGTCGTGCGATTTTCGGTCACAGTCCGTGCACGACACGGTAGATCTACAGACCGACAGTTCGCGCCTCATTGATCGGATTGACCGCTTGCGACCGCCGGCCCGGTGATGAAGCCGCGCCGCGCAAGTTGATCGACAGGGGCAGATGTGGCCTGTGGGCGTGATCAGGTTGAGGTGTGGAACGGCCGCCCGATGTTTGAGTTGCGCAGGGTTGGACAAGTCCGTCTGGACCAGCGGCTCGGGTGCCGGGAGCTGGCCGATAGCCTGGCTGGCATGAGTTCGCGTGGTGATCTGTTCGCCTGTTTTGGTGACGGGACTTGGCCCGGTGTGGCCGAACACGGCTTCGAGGGCACTGCGGGCTGGGTGCCGCTGGGGCGTCTGCCGACGGGAGCGGGAGTCGAGGCAGGCTTTGGGACGCTGTGCAGCTGCAGACCCGCGGTGGCGGCCGCAACAGGTGGAAGCTCCGCGTCGACTTTTACGCCCACGTGCAGCGCGACGGCCCGGCCTTCGATCGCGTCAACTGCGACGTCGCCGAGGCGGAACCGTTCTGGCTCGGACTGCATCCATTCAGCGGTACCCCTAGTCTGTACGTCACCAGCGCCCGCGTGAAACGGGCGAAGCCGATCCACAGGTTTGCGCCGCACCCCGGAGCGATCGTGTCCGACGACATGACCGTTCTCGGCTTCCGCTTGTCGCTGGCCACCGATGGCACGTACTTCGAGACTGTCCGGCGCTGACAGCGCACGTGTGGATGCTCTCGTACGAGACGGCCGCGAACCGGCCGAGCGCACCCGGGTCGGTCATCGCCGAACGGTCGGCAGCCAGCAGCGTCGAAGAGCCCCGCTGCTCGACCGTCACCGTGGCGTCGGGGTCCTTGTCAGGCGACGTAGAAGTCCCCGCTGGCTAGCAACGGCGGCGTTGATGTGGCCGGTCTGTGTCGCTTGCGAGGTCGGCTGCCCCATTCTGCGGCAGCCGACCTCCGCCGGGTAGCCTCTCCGGGCCCACCGCGGCTGTGCTGGCGCTCAACCCTTGCTGGAGCGAGGATCGTTGCCGGGCTTGATCGTGTCCTGCGACCGGATCTCGCCGTTCAAGCCACGAACGAGCAGTTCGCCGCCGCCGTCGTTGCCGAGGATCTCGCGGGCGCGCCCGATGCCCTCGGCTTGCGTGTCGACGATTGCGCTGGCGCGGCTGGCTCCAGGCTCACGAACCTCGGTCTTGCCGTCAGGGCGTCGCTGCACGATGCGCTTGTTCACTTCTGACATGGGTATTTTCCGTTCTCCTTGCCAGCGGCCCGGTGCCGCTGTTCCTGCGCGCAGTACAGCACGGGGGTACGACAACTGCGCTGCGGGAATGCCTTGACTCGGATTGACCGCGGGCAGACTATGAACCTGGACCCTCGACAAAACGCGTGAAGGGAGGCCATGGATGACTCCGCATGTCGAAATGCATCCAGGTGATCCCCAAAAGCGTCCCGTGAGGAAGTGGATATGCAGCTGCGGCGAGGCGTGGACTTCGGTGCAGAAGAGAAGCTGCATGAAGTCGGAACCCGACGACCCGCCGGGGACCCACGACGTGACCGAAACGACTTGAGTCCAGATGCTGGATCGCATCGCTAGCGTCCTGGAACGTCGATTCCTTCTCAACGCACTCGTCCCCGTCGGGTTGTTCTTCGGCGGCTATGCCTGGCTGCTGGAGTGGGCGCGCGGCCGCCTCGCCCACGACGTCGCATCGTGGTCGCAGGCCAGCAGCGCGACGAAGGTGCTGCTCGTGGCGGCATTCTTCGGCGTCACCTGGTTTGCGGCAGGATTCCTGTCCAACCAGTGGCGAAATGTCATCCGTGTCTATGAGGGATATCAATTCCGCGGCCCGCTCAAGCCCTTGGCGGCCCTCGGAACAAACGCGCACCGTGAACGCTGGCTGGCGATGGACCAGGCTGGAATCGCCTTCTACGCGGAGTACCCGCTGGACCCCTACCAGGTGCTGCCGACCCGGCTCGGTAACGTCCTGCGAGCCGCCGAATACTACGCAAGCGACCGTTACGGCGCGGACTACCTGCTGCTGTGGACGCGACTGGGGCATCTCGTTCCGCAAGGTGTCCGCGACGACATGGAGGACTATCGCGCGAATCTAGAGTTCCTCGTTGTCGCAGCCGCAGGCTTCGTCACCTTCGGTTGCCTGGGCGCAGTCACCGTTGCTGTCACCGGTCACGGCCCACTGCTGTTCCTGGCCTTGCTCGTGGGAGGTGCGGTGCTGTCCTACGTCGGGTACGCGGCCGCGATCGAAACGGCTAAGGGCTACGGCGAGGCGATGCGGGCAAGTTTCGACTTGTTCCGCAACGAGTTGCTGATGCGGCTGCGCTGGCCTATCCCGACTGACCCCGCCACGGAGATGCGGACATGGAAGGAACTGTGCGACTTCCTCTACCTCGGCGAAGCCCGCACCACCCAGTACGCCAAGGCGTGGATCGACGTCGACCCGGAGCGGCTGTACTGACGGCGTGGTGCCCACCGTTGCCAGCGCACGCACCTACCCTGGCCGATGTCTGAGGTAGGTACCAGCAGGGAAGGCGTCGCGGCCGATGAGCGGTATCCCGCCACCATCGCAACCGAGACGAGCGTTGGGTATCCGGTTGTCCTACCTGGCGTGGTTTCTCCTGGGCTGCACCGCTGTCGTCGGCTTCATCGCCACCAGCTGGCACCACGGACCACGCCTGATACAGGTGCCGACCGCCTCCCATCCGATAGCGGCTTTCACCATCCTAGGCAGTAACGACCTGCATTTGACGTGGATACCGGACAACCGCATCCCCGCACTAGCGTTGAGATCTCTTCCAGACGGGCACCGGGTCACGCTCGTCGACCTCGCCCCGGATGCCCCAATTCCAGCGTCCGCGCTCGGTCCTGACGCCGGTCAGCAGACGGGCCATCTTGTCGTCACCGGTGTACAGATCAGCGCGGCCGCTGCCCTGAACGGAAGCCTGCGCGCCGGAGATCGAGTCACGATCGCCGCCACCAATACCTCGGCCCAGGCCCAAAACGTGCTCGTCGTCCAGATCGCCAAGACCTCCAATACCGACCATCCATACGCCGTGACGCTCGGCTTTGCGCGCGCCATCAGCCCACCGCTGCTGAAAGCGTGCGGGTCCGGCGCAATCGCACTCCAGCGCAACTAACGCGCCCGCGACCAGGGTCGCGTCCCCGCTATACCGGCTTCCCAGCTCCGTGGCAGTGCTACTGCTCGTCCAGAATGGCCAGCGCGATACGGAACAGGGCTCCGGGACAGCGCCGCCCCTCGATCTTGAGCAGGTGGTGATGGATCGTCTCACCAAGCGTGGGGCAGTCCGATGCGGCCGCGCGGTGGGCGAAGTGCCGCAACCCACGGGAGGACACTCTGGCCGTCATCGGTGCCGTGCAGGCCCGGCACGTCAGTGGTGCCAGCGGCTTGACCTTATGAATGTCCTCCCACCGCACGGATGCGCCGAGCTCATCGGCGGTGGCATCCAGCAGGCCGTCATCCTTGGCGGCGCGGCCGCCGGTTGATGTGAGTGCCGTTTCGACGGGTTCTGTGACCAGCGCGACACACCCATGCGAAGGGTTCAACTCACGAGTGAAGTCGCCAGGTACACGTCGCAAAAGGGGTCGAGCCTAGTCGTACTCGCCAGGCTTCGGGCGCAGAACTCGGTCGAGCTCGACGCCGTGCTCACGAACTGCCCCCTCGAAGGTGCCGGCGGTAGTTGAGATCGACGGCATTAGGTCAGCAATTAGTCCAGTTAGCTCGTGCCGGTACTTGAGCGAGTCGGGCAGTCGGTCCTGCAGGGCTGTCACGCAGGCAACGATCTGCAGGAGCGCCATGCCGTCGATACTGTCCTCGGACGAACCCATGTACCGATGCTCCTCGTATGAGATCGAATCTTGATGAAGAAGACCCTACATCTCTTGAATTGGGCCGGTTTGGGTATCCCGTTACGTTGAAGGAACTGGTCCCGCGCACGCTTGAGCAGCTTCGCGCAGGCTGTTCGGTTGTCATCCACGCCCGAGTTGGATCGGGATACTCGGTGGTGTGCGACGCGGTGGGGATCCCGAGCTCGGGTCGAAGCATTGCCGTTCCTCGCCGGCCGGCAGCCGGTCAGGTCCTGCTGCTCCTGCCGATGCGGCTTACTCCACAGCAACGTGATGAGGTTGATGCAGAGTTCGGAGGCCGCGCTGGTCGTGCGCTAGTCGGGTGTCCGCTGGGCTTCGGGTGGCTGTTGAAGGGGGAGGGGTTCTCTTTCAAGTTCTAGCGTGACGGAGCCTCAATGCGCCGCCCGCCGACAGGCGGCCGCAAGGGCAGACAAGCAGAGCTGATGAAGTTGCCGGTGCATACGGGGCTCAATTAGGCCCAGTGCGTCTCTTGCGCTCCGGCTTCGGCGAGCATCGCGTAGAGGTCGGCGATCCCGCTGCGGCGCCAATCCGCGCCGGTTGTGGTGAAAATTATGCGTTGCGCAGCTCGGGAGAGGCCGACGAAGAATGTCGAAGTACTCTCATCACGATCCCGGGCATGGGCCCACCATCGGTCGTCGTCCATGCCGACGAAGAACACAGTGTGGTACTCCAAGCCTTTGCTGCGGTGCACGGTCAGCAGGCTGACTGCATCACGAGCTTCGGCCGCCTCGAGCGCGTCGCTCCAGGTCACCGCGCCGCGAAGCGCCTCCGCCAAGCGTGCCGCAATCGACTGCAGCAACTGCGTCGCGTTGTCCTCGCCGCGATGCTGCGATCGAACGAAGGCGTCCACATCGCTGACAGCCGGTCCCAACGCTCGGACGACGACGTCGGCCGCATCTGCCGTCGCTGGTGCGTTCTGCGACTGCCAGATCCGTAGTTCGCGCACGAAGTCTGACAGCTCGTTGGACAAATGCAGTTCGGCGTCGTTGTCGTCGATGCCGCGGATCCGTCCGAAGACGGCCAGGATCTCGAGCCAGACCTCGCCGAGACCTCGGGACTGGGCTGCCATCTGCAGGGTGCCGAAGACGTAGCGGGTGAGGTCATGTTTGAGGATGTCTTGCAGGCTGAAGTGGCCGTACTTGCGGTCGTCGTTTCGGAGCTGGAGGCCGTACCTGGCCAGTTCTTGACTCAGGCGTTGCTCCCAGTCGCTGACCTTCTGCCGTCCGAGGACGGCGAAGTCGGCCGCGGTGCGGTTACTGCTGGCGATGTCGGTGGCGATCCAGTGCGCGATATGAGTAGCTTCGGTGCTGTCGTTGCCGTAGCTCCAGATGCTCGCTGCGACATGCCCTTCCTCGACGGGCGCTTTCGATACCGGCTCCACGACGTCGGAGTCGAGCCGGCCGGCGATGATCTGCTGTAGTTGGACGAGCGCCGCGCTGGAGCGGAAGTTCCACTGGGGGTCGTACCGGGTAGCGCCGAACTGCGCCATGTACTGGTCGACGGCGTTGGGCAAAGCGCCTGCGAAGCCCATGATGCGCTGCTTGCGGTCGCCGACAACGGTGATGGTTGCGCTGTCGCCGAAGACTGCATGCAGAAAGTCGAGTTGGGCGGCTGTGGTGTCCTGGAACTCGTCGACGAACACGAATGGGTAGGTGATTTGCAGCGCCCGCCGAATGGATGGGCTGGTTCGGACGAGAAGCTCAGCGAGTCGGTTGATCATGGTGAATTCGAGCAGCTGCGGGTCCGCGTCGCGGTAGTTCTCCTTCCACCATCGCCACGCCATGTAGGCGTCCGCAGTGTGCGGCGGGGTTTGCGTGTCAGATGGCAGCCGCCAGGTGCCGACGATATCGGTGAGGAACTTGTCCGAGTCCAGTGCGTAAATCTGGGACTGTAGGTCTGCAGGTGCGTTCTGACCGTGCCAGGTGATGAAGTCACTGACGGCACGCGGTTTCGGGAAGCTGATCGTGTAGTCGCTGCGCAGCGTCCAGGCCGTCGGCAGCGCCGGCCGGAACCGGCCGATGAGACCTTTGGTAAACGAGTCGAACGTCATGGACACCAGGCGGCCGCCGAAGTCGGGAAGCCTAGCGTTGACGCGACGGGTCAGATTCGCGGCAGAATCTCTTTTGAAGGAGATGGCGAGGATGCGCTGAGGCGGGCGGCACAGGCCGGTTTGGAGAAGGTAGGCGGCGCGTTGGGCGAGGAATTCGGTTTTGCCGGCACCGGGGCCGGCGATGACGGCGACGTTGCCAGGGTCACGGATGGCCTGGTCCACGGCTGGTTCAATCTTGTCGACATCGAGAGGTACCCACCCCGCCTTGGTAACGAAATTGAAGGTCGGTGAGGGGAGCTGGGGGGATGTCATAGGTCCAGCTCGATCCGGATGTGCTCCACGAGTTCACGCAGAAACCGTGGCGGACGGCGCAGTTCTGCCCTGCTGAGTCTGTTCAGCGCTCGCAGGTGGGTGCTGGGCTTGGACCGGTTGAGAAATAGATACCGGTACCAGCGCAGCAACGCTTGTTGATTCTCCAGATCCTCCGCGTCTTCAGGGATCCAATAGGTGGCCGCCGCCTCAGTGAATTCCGAGCCGAGGACGGCGTCGGTCGCGTCGCCGTCACCCGGCCCCCGCTCGTGCGCATCCAAGGCCTTGTAGGCCGTCGGGTAGTGGCGCAGCATGGCCATGTCGAGGTCGAGAGGACTGGCAAAAAATACTCCGAACTTCCGCAGGTGCTTCACGACAGTCAACATGTCGTTGTAGTCCATGTCATCGGTTACGTCGTCGGGGCTGCCGATGCCGGCGAGGCCGGACAGCACATCGATCCCGTTGTCGATGAGCAGCCGGCAGGCGTTGCGGAGCCGGGCTGGGCCGGCCCCGATGCGGCCGAAGTCGAGGTCGAGCAGGGTGGCGTGCGGGATGTGCAGGTCGTTGAGCAGCCGCCAGAAGTGGTTGGTGTGCCGGCCACCGAGCGGCACGACGGCCACGAACGACGGGTCAAGTTCGATGCCGCGGGCCTGCGCAACCCGGGGGATGATGAGGTTCTCAGTTGCACCTTCGCCGAGGACGACGAATTTGGCGAAGTACAGTTCGGGGTGGGCGCGGACTGCTTCGCGGACATACTTGCTCGCCTCGGCATCGCCGGTCGGCAGTGTGATGGGGCAGACCGTTCCGGTACCGGTAGTCGGGTCCAGTCGGAAGTAGCGGACATTGCCGGGGTAGATGCGGTTGAGGACGCTGGGCGAGTGACTGGCCAGGAGTGCCTGGGCCCGCTCGCCCGAGCCGAGGTCGAGCAGTTGGCTGACGATCCGAGATAGGTAGAACGGCGACAGGCTGTTTTCCGGCTCCTCGACCGTCAGCACGGTCAAGACCGGCAGCCGGAGAGAGAACGCATCGAACGTGCCGGCACTGCCGGTCACGATGTCGTCTTCCAGATCGAGGGTGGCCGCGGTGAGGGCCAGATGGAGCAGCGACCGTTGCCCGTCGCTGAGCAACTGAGCCGGCCGGTGCGTGGTGGAGTTGTCCGGTTCGAAGACGAGTTTGGCGCCGCGGAGCAATGCAGTGATGTCGGCGTCGACGGGCTGGAATCGGGGAGTGGCGTGGGTGCCGGCTCCGTGGAGTTCGGCCCACCGGGTGGTGAGAGCTGTTTCGATGGCGGTCGTTGCCGGTTCGTCGTGGAAGGCTTGGCGCAACTCGTCTGCGCTGGTTGTGACGAGGTCGCGCAGCTCTTGTGACCAGTGGGCTGCGCGCCAGAGGCGGCCGCGGAGGAACGCGGTGACGTGGCGGGCCCCGTCGCGGGATGCGGGGACGTAAAGCACCTGGATGCGGCCGCGCTCGCTAGCCGGGAGCTTGACGCGTAGCTGCTCGTCGTACACGGGTTCCAGGGTCGGAATGACCCAGCACGTTGTCTCGATGGCGCCGTCCATGGTCCCGTCGTCCTGCCAGCGCGACTCCAGGCGGATGCGGCATTTAAGGGTGCCGTCCTCGGCGGCTGCCATGCGGTGGAAGAACTCGGGTACTGCACGGGTGTCCTCGGGGTCGTCATCGTCGAGTTCGGGAAAGCTGAGCAATACCTCGATGCTGAGTGTCCGCTCGGGTCCAGTTCTGCTCGCCGTGTCGCTGTCGGCGCCTTCGCCCGTGGTCATCTGTGGGTCGACTGCGACCTCGACGTCACCCCCGGGGGCCTCGTCGTCACCTCCCGCAGTGTTGTCTTCGGCACTCTCGCTGCCCGTTGCCGAAGCGGCGATATGGAAGTCCCTGAGGCGGACGGTGCGTTCCTCGGCGGTGACGCCAAATAGCCGCAGCAGGGCCTGACATGCGGCGGTCTTCCCCGTGCCGTTCGAGCCGATGAGGGCGGTCACCTCGGGCTCCAAGTTGATGACGGTGGCTTCCGGTCCGAAGCATTGAAAGTTCGTTAGGGTGACGGATTCGATGTGCATGCTGCGCCTTCGTGTTGGGGCTAGCTCGGCATGGTCCGGCGCTCACCCTACGCAGCGCTGTGCCGATTCGCCCCGATTCATCTCTGGTGTTCAAGCAGTTGCTGTGGCGGGTGGGCTCGTACCGGCAACGCCGTGCGCGAGACCCGGGCACGGGCACGAGGCAACGGGGTTCAGGCATTTCGGTGGTGCACTGCGGGGCTGCGGATGGGTCCATTGTCATGACGGTCGACCGCCATGATTTCGATGTCGTCGATACCAAGAGCGAGACCAGCCGAGCGTTGACCATATCGCCGATTCGGCCATCACTGAGATGCTGGCGACTGTGCCCGGCATGTCGCACCGCCAGCTCGCCGCCCGGCTGGGTATCTCTGCTCAACGAGTCGATCAACTAGCGAAAAATCGCGCGTGCTGGTGGGCGTCCCTGAAGCTAACCGCTGTATGCCGTTATCGAGCCGGGACTGCTGCTGCTTCAGCCGGGCAGCCGTTCCCACCAGTCATCAACTCCCAGCCGATAACCGAGCGTCGTCTCGGAGCGGTCGGAGGATAGGTGAAGAAGTTACGGTCGCTGGCGCGTGCTTCGTAAAGCGACCGGCCAATTTCGTCGGCGCGTTCGCCCACGGTCCAGGCAATGTGGCCGGAGAGCCCGGCTCACTCGAGCCGCCGACACCCATCGCCGGCACGCCGAGCTAATCCCTTCCGCGGATCGGGTGGGCCGCCCAAATTGACACTGAGCAGCCCACCCGAGGTCGGCGTCAGCCCTTACCCAGGGTGCTGCCAGCCTTCGACTTCGAGCCCTTCGACGAAGACGGGGACGACAACGTCGTCCCAGCCTTCGACAATGCGGACTTGCTCGGCTTGCCCATAGCACTAACCTCCTTCCGTCACTTCATAGGTACACGAGCCCTCTGACAGAACCAGTGCTCACGTTCCTTGGGCATGGCTGACTTGCCGCAACCCAGCAAGCCGATTTGCCGCACCCCGGCTTGCGCGAGGCTTACCGGCGTGAGCGGCTGCCAGTGTCGCCGCGGGTCAGGTGGGTCCGGTGACCCCGAGCAGTGTGGAGCGCAGGCCGCTGGCGCGCGGCACTTGCCGGGCGACCGCGGCTTCGACGGACTCCTGGGTGCCGAGGAGTCGGACGTGCTCGATGCCGCGGGTGATGGCGGTGTAGAGCAACTGTCGGCTAAGCAGGGCCGATGTTGGTGGCGGGAGGACGATCGATACTCGCCGGTATTGGGAACCTTGGGCGCGGTGGATGGTCATGGCGTACGCGGTTTCGACGGCGTTCAGGCGGCTGGTGGGGACCTGGACGGGCTGGGTGCCGCGTTCGAATGCGGCGATGAGGCTGCCGTTGTTCTGACGGATTATGACGCCGGTGTCGCCGTTGTAAACGCCAGTGTCGTAATCATTGCCGGTGACGAGCAGCGGCTGTCCGGCGTACCAGCCTTCAGGGCTGTCGTCGGGTGCTGGGGTGGTGTGGACCCAGTCGCGGACGAGGCCGTCCCAGCGGCTGACGCCGGACGAGCCGGTGCGATGGGCACACAGCAGTCGGTGCTGGCCGAGGGCGTTCAGAGCGGCATGGGTGTCGCCGGCGAGCGCGGCTTGCGTCATAGCGTGTCCGCTGGTGTGGATGTCAGTGCGGAGACCCTCGAGGTCGTTGAGGTCGGTCCAAGACACGTCGGCGGTTCCAGCGGTGAGGATGTCAAGTACTGCGGTGGTGTCGCCGGCATGGACGGCACGGGCAAGACTGTCGATGGCGCCGCCGTAGCGACGGCCGCGGGTGAGCCGGATGCGGCCGGTGCCAAGGCGGTCGCGCTCGGCGTCGGTGAGGGCGATGTCGTCCTCGTTAGTGGCCGTGGTGAGATCGGCTGGTATGGCCGCGGTTACAGCTGGGCTTGGCTCTGTAGTGGCGCCGATGGCTGCTGGCGGCAGGACGCTAGAGGCGACGATGTCAGCGAGGACGGCGCCGGCGTCAATGGAGGCGAGCTGGTCCGGGTCGCCAAGGAACACGAGCCTGGTGTGGGGTGTGGTCGCGTCGAGCAGGCGGGCGGTCATGGTGAGCGACATCATGGAGGTCTCGTCGATAATGAGGATGTCGTAGGGCAGCCGGTTGCGGGAGTGATATGCGTAGCGGCCTTGGTCGCCGCGGCGCCAACCGAGGAGGCGATGCACGGTAACGGCGGCCAGCTCCGGTATGTCGTCGGGTAGCTCGGTATTGATGCTTTCAGTGAGTCGCGCGGCGGCTTTGCCGGTCGGCGCGGCGAGCGCGACCCGGGGTGTGCCGCGGTGCAGCCGGTGCAGCGCGATGAGGATGCGGGCGACGGTGTGGGTTTTGCCCGTGCCAGGCCCGCCGGTGATAAAGCTTGTCCATTCGGTTGCAGCGACGGCGGTGGCAATGCGTTGCCGGTCCGGTGCTGCCGCAGACATGCCGGGGTCACCCGGGTCGTGGAACAGCTGGTTGAGGATGTCGGCCAAGACGCGAGCGTCGACGGTGGGGAGTGGTCGCGCCGCGCGTTCGGTGAGAACGCGGCGGATGGTGAGTTCCTGCCGGAAGTACCGGTCGAGGTAGAGCAGCGGCCCGTCGCTGGTGTCGGCCAGTCGTAGTGGCGCGAGGCAGCCGTCGGCGGGGGTGAGGAGGGTGCTCGCCCGTAACGCCGTTTCGACGTGGGCCGGGTCGGGCCACGGCAGGGCGGTCAGGTCGACCCCGTCGAGGTCGGTGGTGACATTGGCCAGGTCGGCCAAGGGCACGCAGACCGCTCCGAGCCGTGCGGCGCGCACGGTGAGCGCTGCTGCCAGCAGGACGAACGGTGACGGTTCTGCAGCGAGGCGTGTGATGCGTAGGGCGACGTGGACGTCGGCGGCGTCGAGGACGCCGGCGGCGTGGAATTCGGCGAGAGCGCCGGTGTCGCGGATGACGCGCAGATCGCTGCTCATGCGCCGGCCAGCTGGTTCGACAGGGCGGCGATGAGCCCGGCCGGTGGATGCCAGCTGAAGACGCCGCAGCCGGCCGGGGTGTCGGGGCCGGCCATGCCGCGCACGAACAGGTAGTGCACGGCGCCCAGGTGCTGGTCCGGGTTGTAGCCGGGCAGCCGCCAGGTGAGGTAGCGGTGTAGTGCGACCGAGTACATGAGGGCCTGCAGCGGGTAGTGGTCGCGGATCATTTCGGCGGCCATCGCGGCCTGGTCGAACCGTTGCACGGAGGCGGGCAGCGGGCCGAGCGCGTTTGTTTTGTAGTCGACGATGTCGAAGGTCGGCCCGGTGCGTCGCAGGACGGCGTCGATGCTGCCGGTGAGGAATCCGCGAAGCGGGGGCGCGTCGATGTCGTCGAGGATGTCAGGGTAGGCCGCGAGCGGGTCGGCTGGGCCGAGGTAGGTGCGGATGGTTTGCGCTATGTCCTGCAGGCTGGCTTGGCTGTGGGTGGGGGTGTCGCCACCGCCGAGGGGCAGTTCGAATTGCAGTTCGCTGAGCCGGTCGGTCGGCGTGATGCCGGCGAGGGTGCCGTGCCCGAGCGGGGTGTGCAGGACGGCGGTGAGCGCTGCGGCGAGTGCGGGCACGTCCAGGCCGGCCAGCCGGCTCGCGGCGGCGACCGTCGTGCGGTGGGTGACTTCGGCGGCTAAGTCAGGCGCGCTGGTGTCGACGTGTTCGAGGATGGTGTGCACGAGGGTTCCGAAGCTGGCGCTGGAGATGAACGCGTTGAGCGGCGACGGGATTGTGCCTGGCTGGGCGCTGTCGGCTGCTGTGGCGTTGGGGAGGGGCGGTGTGGTGGGGCCGGCGGGCTCGTCGGTCACGATGTATTGGTCTGGTTCGGAGATGACGCCGGGTTCGGTGTGCGCGGAGCTGGTGAGTGCGGAGTAGGACGTGCGTCGCCACACGTAGTCGAGGTGGCGTTGAAAGACGGCTGCTGTGAGGGCCGGTGCCGGTTGGGCCGGCTGGGTGTATGTGGGTCGTGGCGGCTCGGGTACTCCGGGGACGTGTTCGGTGACAATGGTGTCGCCGGCGGGGGCGGCCCAGGTGGCGAACGCGGCAGAGATGTCGTTGTCGGACGGGATGGACGGGCTGGTGGCCGGTGTCAGGCTGCCGCCGGTGCGGCCGAACAGGAGCCGGTGCAGTGGTGAGTGCGCGGTGACGCCGCTGGGCGCCCACCAGATGGTGAGCTGATGCTGGGCGCGGGTCAGCGCGACGTAGAGGGATCGGAGCTGTTCGCCGCTGTTTTCGTCGCGAGCGGCTTTCTTTCGGGCGGGGTGGCCGGGGTCGCTGGCGCCGCCGACGTCGAGAATGCGGGTGGTGCCCTCGTGCAGTTGGTAGACGTTTTCGGTGGGTCGTTGCGCGAAGTCCCAGCTGAATGGCACATACACGATGGGGAATTCAAGCCCTTTGGCACCGTGGATGGTGAGGATGCGGACGGCGTCGGAGTCAGAGTCGAGCAACCGGGTGCGGGTGCGGTTGGTGTCGGCGGAAGCGTCACTGATGCGGGTGGTGAGCCAGGCGGTCAGGCCGGCCAGGCCGAGGTTATGACGGGTGGCGGCCTGGTGGAGCAGCTGGGCGATGTGGCGCAGGTCTGTGACGTCACGTTCGCCGCTGTCATGTGCGAGCAGGCGCGCTTGCAGGTCGGTGTCGGCAGTGAGCTGTTCGTAGACGGCGGCGATGCCCGCGTCGCTGAACAGCCTGGTGTAGCCGGAGATCTGATCGGCGTGGGCGGCGGTCCACCCGTCGGGATCGAGGGCGAGGCCGGTCATGGTGGCGCCGAGGAGGGGACTGAGTGCGGCGAGGCGAACTTTGCTGGACCGGTGTGGTTCTTCCATGGCGCGGAGCAGGTGCCGCCATGCGGTGGCGGCGGAGGTGGCGTACACGCCAGCGTCGCCGACGAGGACTGTGCTGATGCCGGCGGCGGCGAGTTCGTCACGGACCGGGAGGGCTTGGGTGGCGCGACGCTGGACGAGCACAGCGATGTCACCTGGGCCAACCGGGCGGGCGGCGGTGCCGGTGCCGAGGGTGGCACCGGAGTTCAGCAGGGTGGCGATGTCGTCGGCGACGTCGCGGGCGACGCGAGCGCGGACACCGGGGACGTTCGGCAGACCAGTTCTCTCGGAGACCGGCCACGGTCCGGCCCGGTCGAGGTAGCGGACCCGCATCGCTGGTCCGGAGAACTGGTTGCTGGCGGCGGCGGCGTCTACATGGCGGGCGAGAATGTCAGGGTGGCCGAGGGCGGCACCGCCATACACAGTCTCGAGTGCGGTCAGAATGTCGGGGTCGCTGCGCCGGTTCGTGTCGAGGGTGAGGGGGTGGCCGGCGACGCTCACCGCATCGAGGTAGGACAGCACTTCAGCGCCGCGGAAGGCATAGATCGCTTGTTTAGGGTCTCCGACGAGGACGAGGGTGACGTGGCCGTGGAAGGCGCGGCGCAGAATCTGCCATTGCACTGGGTCGGTGTCTTGGAATTCGTCGACGAGGACGAGCCGGTACCGGTCGCGGATGAGCTGGCATGCCTGCTCGCCGGTTTGCGGGTCAGACAGCGACTGCCACAGCAGTGTGAGCAGGTCGTTGTAGTCGCGTAGGCCCATCAGTGTTTTGCGGCGGGCAAGTTCGGTGCGGGCGGCGGCTGCAAACTCAACGAGGTCGCAGGCGACAGTGCCCGGGGCCGGTTCGGTGGGGGCGAGTGCGGCGCCGGGCTCGCCGGTGGCGGCGGCGGCGACGTCGCGGGCCACGGCGAGGGAAAACGGGCCGATGGGCCGGTCAGCGAACCGGTTCAGGTACAGGTCGTCGACGACATCTGCGAGGACGTCGGACACAGATTCTTGGAACTGGTACTGCTCGCGGTATCCGGCGATGCCGAGAGAGTCCAGCATCCGCTGGCAAAATGAATGGGTCGTGGCGATGGTGACAGCGTCGAAGTCTGACAGGGCCTGCAGCAGCCGGGCACGGCGTTCGGCGAGGTCGGCGTCGTCGCCGATCGCCAGGGCACGGGTCAACTCGTCGTCGCTGCTGCGGGCGATGGCCGGGTCGGTGAGGGCGTCGGCGGTGCGGGCGAACCGGTGCCGGACTCGTCCGCGTAGTTCCTGAGTGGCGACCTGTGTGAACGTGACGACCATCAGTTGGTCGGGGCTAACCTCGCCGAGTGCGACGGCGCGGGTGGCCAGAGCGACGACGGCGTAGGTCTTGCCGGTGCCGGCGGACGCTTCTATGACGCTTGTGCCGGCCGGCAGCGCGTCGGTCACGGTGAAACTCATGCCGGGCCCATCGTTTCGTGCGCCAGCAGAGGCTCCCACACGTGCAACGCGAGGGCGGCGAACCGGCCGACGGCCGCGCCCCGCCACCCAGCCTCGAATGCTGTGGCGGGCTGGGTCCACAGCGTCTCGAACGTCATGTCCGGCCCGTACAGGTAGACGCAGGCTGGGTCGTCAGCTTCGCCGGGTGCGTCGTAGGTGCTCTGCCATTGCTGTTCTGCAGCCCGGCGGGCGACTTCGGGCCGGGATCCGGTAGCGGCCCGTTCGGTGAACGCGGCTGCGGACGCGACAGGTAGCGGCAGCGGTTCGGACAGGCCCAGTTCTCGCAGGGCGGCAAGTTGCGCGAGAAGTCGGGCCGGGTCCTCTGGTGCGGTCAGGATGGACCGCCACGGCCCCGGGTTGGCCTGCGACCCGCCCCAGCCGATTGTGACCGCCCGCCACGGCACGCTGGGGTCTTGCCTGGCGGCCGCGAGCAGCCGTATCCATGCCTCGACCCGCTGCTGGGCGTGCAGCCGTCCGTAGAGCGGCACAACGATCGTCCGGTCGTGGATGCCGGTGACCGTGCCCGACAGTCGCCGCCCGTCGCCGAGGTCAACGTTTACATCGATCAAGCTGGCCGGCCCAGTCATAAACGTCTGCGCGGCGCTCGCGATCCGTACGGCCCGGGCGTACACGTCGTTGCCGGCCTTGCGTCCAAGTTCGGCCGGCGGCAGCACGCCGCGAGCCGTTTCGGCACCGGCCACCTGCCATGGCTGGGAACCGGCGAGCAGCCCGGTCACGACCCGGGTCCCGACCTGCCAGCTGTCCAGGCCTGACATCTCGACCGGTATCTCCTCCGACAGAGCCTCGGGATCGTCATCGACCGTGATCCCTAGCCGCTGCCGCAGGAAGCCGCGGTACGGATTCCGCAGAAACGCGGCTAGCTCCGCAACCTCGACCAGATCTGTGACGGGCGACGGCGGCAACGGGGCCGGAAGCAGCACTACCGGTTCCGAGGGTGCCTGCAGCGCGAGCGCCCCCGCGAGCGCGTCGATGTCGTGGGAGAACGGGTCGGGCTCGGCGAACGAGCGCGGGTCGAACGGCTGCAGCGGTTGACGGTCCTCCACCGACGTGTCGGTCACGGTGGCTAGGGCGTCGAGGATGTCGGCAATGGGAGCGGCCGGCGGCCGTGGTTGGCCGGTGGCGGGGTCCGCGCCGCTGTAGGTCACGACGAGCCGGTCGGTGGCTGCCATGACAGCATCCAGCAGCAGTTGCCGGTCCTCGTGGCGAGGGTCTCGTTCCCCGATGCATGGTGTGCGGGCCAGGATGTCGTCGCCGTCGAAGTGCGTCTGCCGTGGGAACGCCTCGTCGTCCATCCCGAGCAGCGCGATGACCCGGTGCGGCACGGACCGCATTGGGACGAGGGTGGAGACGGTCAGTTCACCGGTGCGGAAGTTCGCCCGCGTGGGGCGGGACGCAAGCCGGCTTGCCAGCAAGGCGCGGATGTCGGGCAGTCGGAGGACGGTGTCGGCGCCGTGTTCGGTTGCCTCGCCGAGTTCCCGGTCAAGCTGGGCTCGTTGCCAGCTGTCCCGGGTACGGGTGCGGATGAGCAGATCGAGCCCGTCCCGCAGGATATCGGCCCACTCGGTGACCGGCCGTGCGCCGGTGAAGCGGGCCAGGAGGCTCTGGGTCCGGTCCATGAATTCGGCGAACCGGCCGGTGAGGTCGATGTCGCTGGAGTCGATGTCGGGCAGCGGTAGGACCTTGCCGAGGGTGGCCAGGGTGCCGTCTTCGGCAGTGACGCCAAGCAGGAGCCGGTCGAGGCCTGCGGTGGCTGTGTTGGCTGCGATGCCGGGCAGATCGAACCGAGCGCGGTCTGCGTGGGTGATGCCCCAGCGGATGCCGCTGCCTCGGGCCCAATCGGCCAGGTCGGTGAGGTCGGTGCGGGTGAAGCCGAAGCGGGCGGCGACGGGTGGCAGTGCTGCGAAGTCGAGCAGTTCGCTGGCTCGCAGGCGTCCGCCGGCCAGTTGCAGGAGGGTGGTGACGACGTCGAAGAGCGGGTTGGCCGCGGACGGGGAGCGGTCGGCTAGCCGCACTCGGAGCTGGTGGCCGGGGTGGGTGCCGGTGCGGCCGAATGCGGCCTGGATGAGGGGCGCGTAGGTGTCGATGTCGGGGCACATGATGAGGACGTCGCGGGGTTGCAGGCCAGGCAGTTCGGTGAAGGTGTGCAGGAGCGCCTCTCGGAGCACTTCGACTTGGCGGGCAGGGCCGTGACAGGCGTAGATGCGGACGCTGGAGTCGGCGGGACGGGCGCTGGCCGGGCGCGGAGTGTTGCTACGGATGGTGCCCTGCAGCGCGCTGAGCACGGTGCGCGGCTGAGCCTGGGCCGGGTGGTGGATGTCGGTGCGGCCTGCGGGGAGCCGTTGTTGAAGTTCGCGGACGTCGCGGCCGAGGCTGGCCAGAAGCGGGTTGATGACGGCGTCCGGTAGCGCTGGGTCTCGGACGGCGTTGACCGGTGGCGGCGTTGTGGTGAGGGCGTCCCAAAGGGCAGGGCTGGGGTGGTGCAGCCACAGGTGGACGTCGCGGTGGGCGGCGAGGGCGCTCAAAACCTCGAGCTGACTGGTGTTGACGCGGGTCGGTCCGAACACCGACATACGGTCGGGCAGGTCGCTCAAGCCGGGCTGGTCGGTCAGACGCGCGAGGACGTCGGGGAGCCGTTCGGCCGGGTTGGGGCCGATCTGGTCACGGATTTCGCGCCACAACTGTGCCTGCCAGGCCAAATCGGCGGACAGGGTTTGCCCGAGGCCGTTGGTGTCGTTGCCGGCGGCCCAGTCGCGCAGCATCGCAGGTCGATCGGCGCCGTATGTGCGGTACAAGCTGGTGAGCAAGGCAGCGGTGGCGTAGCGGCGGCCACTGCGGTGTACCTCGATCTGCTCGTCCAGATGCGCGGTCAGCTGGGTGCACCAGGGCTGGCCGATGGCGCTGTCGATAGCGTTGAGGGTGGTCCAGGTCAGTCGTGCCGGAGCCCACGGGTCCTCGGCGGCGGTCATGCCGCTGGCGGCGGCGATGACGGAATCAGCGAGGTCGGCGAGGCTGGGGAAGGCGAGGTTAGCGGCGATGCCGTCACCGGCATTCCCGCCGAGGTAAGCGGACAGGTGCTGGGTCAACCAGCGCTCGACGCCCCGGGCCGGGACAGCGATGACTTCTGGCGAGAACGGGTCGGCGAGCGGGGTGGCGAGCACCCCGGCCAGGGCGGTCGCGAGGGTGTCGGCACGTTCGGCTCGATGCACGTGCAACATCGCGCCCCTCCCGTTCGGCTGCCCGCACGTGCTGGTACGGACCTCGTACTTCCTACCAGGCCCGGGGCATCGCGGCCTGGTAGCCGCGGCTATTGTCCGTGCCGGCCGCGGTAGCGAGGTGTCGCCGATTCGACCGGGACGAAGTTGTCGCCTTGGAGGACGGCTGGTGATGCGGGTGGGAGGTGCCAGCTACACGGCTTGGTCGATCAGCTCCGCTGTCCGGATCGCTCGTTCACGATGATGTCGTTGTCACGAAGGTAGAGGCGCTCGGTCAGGAGTCAGCGCGTGAGATGGCGCAAGTCGCTTGCCTTGCGGCCCTTGGCGATGCCATCGACGCCCTGCCTGTCCCGTCGCGGGGACGAGACGGGCAGCACGGACCTTGATCCTACCGAGACCTGCGTTTCCAACTTAGAGGTTCGCTACCGATAGGATCATTACATTGCGGTGACATACCCTGTGGCCGGCATCGAGGAACGGGGAAACGGTTCGTGCGTATCTCGCACCTGCGGCTGGCGAATTTCCGTGGCTGGGCAGAGCTGGACCTGACGCCCGGCACTCATGTGCTGCTTGCCGGGGTGCCCCGGGCCGGCCGCAGCGATATCCTCATTGCACTGACGCGCCTCCTCGATCCAGCCTACAACCGTGTCCAGCCGTCGGAGGCCGATGTCCGACGCCAGCCGCCGCCATCCTCCGGCGGGACCATGGCCAGCTTGAGCTGCGCTTCCGCGCCGATGTACGGCGAGGTTGAGGTGACCCTGGTTGGTCTGGATCCGGAACTGGAACAGCTGTGCGAGGGTGCTCTGGAGCTTCTTGATTCGACCGACCAGATTGATGAGTCCGGCGACGCCGCACCGGATGCGGCCCTCGGTGTTCGGCTGGCCTACCGGGTCACGTATGACTCGGCGGCCGACCTACTCGAGCATGTGGTGTTCTACCCGGCCCGGAGTAACCCGGCAGCCGGGCAGTTCGCCCGGGTGCCGGCGGCCGTGCGGCGCGCGCTCCCGGTCGTGGGTCTAAACGCGAAACGGCCGCTGCAGCTGCGCGCGGAGGGCCAGTTGCGTCAGCTTGTTGTGGCTCGCGATCCTGACGCGGCAGCGGACGCGTTTCGGGCTCTTGAGGATGCGGTCGCGGTGGCCGCAGATGCACTGTCGACCGCGCCGGTGATTGCCGAGACAGTGGACGAGGTGCTCGGGATTGGTGGCGTGGCCGAGCACGTAGCGGATGGGCCGCTGACCTCGGATGATGTGCGGTTCCGGGCAGAGGACGGTTCGCTGTCGGCGCTGCTGCGTGCGGTCCAGCCGTCGTTGAAGTTGGACAATGCCGGTTTGATTTCTCTTTCGGAACATGGGTCAACCACGTCGGCGGTGATGGCGGCGGCAGAGGCCCTTCTGCTTGCCTCATCGACTTCCGGAGCAATCGTTCTCGGGGACGATTTCGGTGATGTCCTGGATGGTGCGACCGCGGAGCACCTGGCGATGAAGATCCGTTCCCAGGCCGCGCAGGCGTGGGTGACGACCCGCCGGCCGGAGGTTGCACGCGCGTTCGCCCCGGCAGAACTTGTCCGGTTGTCCCGAGGACCTTCCGGCCGGACTTACCACCAGATCCCGGAGCCATCCGACAAGAAAGAGGTCGCGGTCCGCCGGCTCTTGCACGCACAACTGCTTCCTGCGCTGACCGCAACGACGGTCGTCATCGTCGAGGGCCCGCACGACTTGACGACGTACATGGCGGCTGACCGGCACACCTCGGCGTTAGGGGTGCCCCTGTCGGCCGCCGGGATTCGTCTCATCTCCGCCGACAACGGATCCGGGGGAGGGACCAGCCAGATACCCCGGGTCGCCAAGCTGGCGAAGTCCATGGGCTTCCGGGTCGTTGCACTGATCGATCACGACCCGACAAAAACGTCCGCCGGCGCCCTGGCCGAGATCGTTACCGCCTGCGACGCCACGGTGCGCCTGCCAACAGGGACCGCCGTTGAGCGTGCGCTGACGACAGGCTTCGACCTCGCGACGCTCCGACTCGCCGCGCAGGCGCTCGCGGCTTATGGCTCGGACCCCGCTGACGGCGTGCACGATGCCGAGGTCGCGACCAAGATCGTGCAGTTCCTGCACAACCGAGCGTTCCACGAGCAGTTCCTTGACGCGCTCGTCGAGGCGTCCGGTTCCGTGCCGCCGGTTATTGCAGCGGCACTGAAGATGGTGTCGGTCGCGGCCGATCTGGGCTACTCCGGCGTGAAACTAATCGACCTGGCCCCGCCCCCCGCTCCGGCTGTCGCGAGCCCGACCTCGGTGAGCTAACCGGCATGTACCAGGCCGTTGGAACACAGCTCGAGGTCATCAACACGCGGGCGCCGGTAGCAGTCGTACTCGGCGGTGCCGGAACAGGCAAAACGACGACGGCAGCAGTTGCCGCTACCGGGCACCTGCTCGTGGCGGACAGCCGGCGGGAGCAGCTACGTCGGGATCTAGGCCAGGCAGGTAAGCCGGCTTGCCTGCCCGCCCAAGCGCGAGTGCTGTTCCTGTCGTTCTCCCGCACCGCGGTGGCGCAGGTGCTCGACCGGGCCACCAACGTCGCCAGTAATCTGCTCGAACGGATCGACGTCATGACGTTCCACGGCTTCGCGTGGAAGGTTATCAGCGACTTCGGTCCTGCCTTTGGCTACGCCAAGCAATCTCGGCTCCTGTCCGCGCCCAACAGCAAGGTGCCCGGCGGCCCGGCGGGCATGACTTACGACGACCTGCTGCCCGCCGCTCTCGGTTTGCTCGGCAAGCCTGCCGTCGCAGCGCACTACAACCGCCGGTATTCGCTGGTGATCTGTGACGAGTTTCAGGATACGAACGACCAGGAGTGGGCCTTCTTGCAGACTGTCGCGCCGCAGGCACGGCGCATCCTGCTTGGTGACGTCAACCAGTGCATCTACGCCGAGATGAAGGGAATAGACCCGGAGGCAAGGATTGCTGCAGCGCTCAGCCTGCCGGGTGCGGTCCAGATCGATCTGCCGCGGGCCAGTCACCGCGACCCGTCCGGTGTGCTCCCGGCAGCAGCTGATGCTGCCCGCGAACGCCGATTCAACGATCCCGCCGTCGTCCAAGCCGTCCAGGACGGCCGCCTGATCGTTTCCCGGGTCAGCGAGGAGTCCGCCACCGACGAGGTCATTTCCATCGTTCGTGCCGAGCGGGCCCGCAGCTGCAGCGTAAGCATCTTTACCCATACGAACGCGGCGACGACGGGGTTGTCCGATGCCCTGACCGCGGCGGGTGTCCGGCACGAGCAGGTCGGGTTGACCGAGGCGTATGGCGAGGCGCTGAATGCCCAACTCGGGCTCCTGCGATGGGCGATCGATCGCACGGCTGGCGGACGGCGAGACCTGGCCGTCTTCGTCGCGGCCAACTACCGCGCCACAACACCATTGGTCACACAAATCATGGACCGCTCTAACCCTGGCTTCGAGCGTGCCCTGCGGTTGGTCCTGAACGATTTGGGGGCTGCAGCTGAACCGCTCGACGTCGACCGTCTCGGGGAAGTAGTCGTCGGCGCCTACGGGCGGCTCGGCGCGCACCGGGGCCAGCAGGTTTGGGTGGAAGCTGGGCGGAGGATGCTTTCGGCGATGCGGCTGCTGCTCACCGGTGGATCCGTGGAGGACGTGGTGGCAGAGGTGGAGCATGCTCAGAATGCCGCCCTGCTCGGCGACGCCCGCCTGCGGCCGCGTCCGGTGCAGGTCATGAACCTGCATCAGACGAAGGGTCGGGAGGCTGACGCGACGATCTTGCTGCTGCAGCAGGATGAGTTCCACGGGCGCGAACGGCCACCGTATCCAAAGCTATCGCGCCTGCTTTATGTCGTGATGACGAGGGCTCGGCAGCGCGCCTACATCCTGGTGCCTGGGGCCGTCCATCTACTGTGGCAGCCGCTTGTCGATGCGTGCGAGGCCGCGACCGCCCAGCCCCGGGCAGCCAGCTGACGCGAGACGTGGCCCGCTGCTGCCCCCAAGCCGATGGTGGGGTGCGGTTCTATCGTTGCACCGGCCGAGCGTAGGGGAGGGCTTTGACGTAACTCCCATATGCGGCGGTGCCGATCTATGAGCGCATTCTCGAAAGAGTTCCGGCCGATCTGGCAGCGCAAGGTACGCGGCGCCTCCGGCTACTACACGCTCTCGCTGGTGGAGCTCCGGCGGATTACCGCTGCAAGGTGCACCCGGACCACCGCTCGGATGACATGCCTAATCGTCGATGACGTCGGCAAGCTCGGGCGGAAAGCCCTCGGACGCCCGGGCGGGCCGCTGCCGGTATGGCAGGGCGGTAGCCGACATCGTCGGCGAGCCTTCCGTGATTACCGCCCTAGCTAGCACGAAGCTGACGGGTATGACCACGCTCGAAGAGCATCTCGCGGCTTTGCCTGCCAGCGATGACAACCCGGCGCTGATCCGGGTAGTCGCTGCCGTGGAGCGCCGACAGGCCCGCATCGGCGGCCCGCTGGGGCGGACGGTGGCTCTGACGACCCTGAGACGGGCGCTGTCCGAGCATTGTGAACTCGTCGCTAGCGAGCGTGACAAGGCACTGAAAGACGTACTCGCTGCGCACACGCATCCGTCGCACCGGCGGCTGGCGATGGATCCGTGCTTGTCGCGGTATCGGATGAATCAGCTGGCGCAGATCGCGCGCCGCGGCGGATGGGAGCGGCGAGCATGAGCGGCGAGGCGATCAGCGTTCTCGCCGCGCTCGGAGGTGCCCTGATCGGGGCTCTTGCGGCCGTCGGCGGCACCTGGTGGCAGGGACATGCTGCCGGTAAGGCCGCCGAGGCTGATGCCCGGGAGCGCGCGTACGTGGACCTTCTGGTGGCAAGTCAGAACCTTGCGTTTCGGATGGACACTCTTTTGACGACGGTGAAGACGCGCTCCGGTCTTGGCGAGGGGCTGGCCGTTACTCTCGGCCAACGCAAGCCGATGGATGCGATGGTGTTGCACGATTGGCTGCGGGTTGACCTTGGGCCGTTGATGGACGCGTGGTCGCGGGCGTGGGCGTGCGCGTCCCCCCGGGGCGTCGAGTTGTCGAACGCGGTCCTCGATGCGTGCAACCAGATGTTCGCGGTCTTAGGAGAAGGCGCAGCGCAAACGCCGCTTATCAAGGCCCGGACGGCCGTCGTGGGCGCATCGATCGATGAGCAACGGACGCTGCTGAGCGAGCGGTCACGTGTCCTGGCCGCGGCGCGCAAGGACCTGGCCGAGCTCGTCCGCGCCGAGACCGGCCGGCCGCCTGCACAGCTGTTCGGCCCCGACATCGACCAAAAGGCGCGTGAGGAGTGAGGCGGTGACCGTAGAGGCAGTAACTGCAGTGCCAGCGGCAGAGGAGGTCATTCTGGGCCGGATATCTCCGGCCCACCCACCGCACCTCGGTCGCTTCGTTAGCGCGGTCGCGGATCGGTTACTTCCCGTAACCACATGCCTGCAGTGCATCAGGGGAAGGCAGCACGTAGTGGTCTCAGATGCTGGTCACCAGCGCGGCAGGTTGTTGCGCCACGGGTGCTCGGGTGGCAGGCCGACGCGGGAGTCGGTGGCGAGCCGCCGGTAAGTCTGGGGCAGTAGGACGGGCGCGGTAGTGGTCGCTTGGTCGAGCAGGTCCCATCGCTCGTGGTAGCCAGCGAACGCTGGTGCGAAGGTGTGCGCTGCGGCGAGGCTGGTATTGCGTTTGCCGGCGGGGATACCTGGTTCGGTCAGCCAGTCCTGATACGCGATCCAGAAACCGGCCGCGACGTGATCGCGTGGTACGACGTAGCTTGCCGGTGCCTGCCACGCCGTCATCGGCAGGCTGACAAGGACGTACCACTCGTGGGGCATGCGGGCTGGTTGGAGACTCTTGACGCCGAGCACCCAATTCGGCTTGGCGTGGGAACGAGTGGCTTTCACCTGGACGGAGATCACGGCCGAATTGTCGGAGCGGGTCGCAAGGATATCGGTGCGTTCAACGCCGTCGCGTGTCAGCGCGGCGGCCCAGCCCAGACTGGACAGCACGGTGCACACCCAGTGTTCGCCGGTCGATTTAGTCAGTTTGTTATCGGCCACGACCGGATGCTAGCCGAGCCCGGAACCGATAATGGCTAGCTCGGCAGTCCTGTCCACTTGGCGGTAGAGAGGCAGCGCTTGTCCGACCTGGACCCGCTGCGGACCTGCTCGAAGCAAGCGTGATTTGACCGCGGCGGTTCCTGGTGCCGGTGGCGGTAGCGGCTTTCACGCCGCCTGGAGCGGCAGCTGCTCATCAGCGACGAATCCGCGAGCGACCAGCAGGTTGCGCACGGCGGCGGCGCATTCGGGCGGGTATGCCCAGCGCTTCCATCCGACGGGCCGCATCGCGCCGGGCACCAAGCCGCGAACGGCCGCTTGGGTGAGCGTGGTGTGGAGCCGGGGATGTGGGGTGAAGCCGGCTTGCCGAAGAATTTCAGCGGGCCGGAGGTAGCCGTCGGCCAGCATCGCAGTGACCTGCTCGAAGGCCGACGGCGGCAGCCACCACCGCCGCCCGGTCACCGTGAACTGCTGGGTGCCGTCAATCTTGCCGGTTCGCAAGGCACGATGCAGGTACTCGACACTCACGTTCGTCTCGGCGACAGCAAGCTGAGCGCGCAGTTCGCTGACCGTGATGTGGTGTGGGAGAGGGGCGTGGACGAGCTTGAAAGCTTCGAAGTCGCTGCGCCGCACACGGGCCTTGCCTCGGGTCGTGCGGGTGTTTACGTCGCCATCGCTGGGCAGTTCTCCGGCCTGGATCGCATTGGTGACCCGGATGTAGGTCGAGCCGAGTTCGCGAACCACGTCGCCGACAGTCATCAGTTGCGACAGCGTCGGGTCGTTCCGCTTGATCCAGGCGTGGACGTCGGAGGCGAGGATGAGCCAACGCTTGCCGTGGATACCGGTCGCGAGCCGCGCGGTGAATTCGCCTTTGCGGCACTGCCGCTTGATCCAGCTACGCGACGCGCCGGTAAGCCCCTGGGCCTGCATGCTGGTGATGTAGCCGTCCGGGATCTGGTAGCGGGACGCCGCAGCGACATCGATCTTTCGGACGAAGGTCGTCTTGCCGTACCGATGCCGGGGCGCGCCCTCGCTGGCCAGCATGTTCTCGACCGTGACCGCAGCCAACTTCAGTGCGGCCGCGGCCTGCGGGAGCGGAATCCAGACCTGCGCATCCGGTCGCTCGGGTACGTCGACCGTGGGGTTCTCGGCGCGTGCTCTCACCCGAAGCCACTCGTTCTGGCGGCGCTGGTGTTCTTTCGCGGCGGTGATCTGCTTGATGATGTCGGCATCAATCCACGCGTAGGGATCCGCGACCGCGCCGGACAATCCCGCAGCAGCGACGAAGTCCTCGTGGGACATGCCCGCAGTCATCGCGGCCTGCCAGGCGCGGACGTGCCCGTCGGGGCGGCCGGCGTCGGAGAACGCACGCAGTGCCTCGGTTCGGTAGTAGCGGCGGCCTTTGAACATCTCCCACGGCAGCAGCTCGAAGCCGACCCGTCGAAGTTTCGTCCCGGAGGCGCGGTCGGCGGCGGCGCCACACAGCAGATCATCGGAATCGATCGCCGCGCACCGGGACCTCCATTCCTCGATCGAGGAAATCGTGATGTAGGTGTGTCGTGGCTTTCCCGACAGCGCTGGGCCGCTCCAGCGCGTCAGCTCCGGTGGCTCCTGGCGGGCGGCAGCCAGAATCGTTGGGACATCGACGTCGAGCATGGCAGCGGCTTCGGTTGCGGCGACTGCGACGGAGGGGTCGGGTCGGCGCATGGCGTTCACGGCCTCTACTTCAGCACGCCGCAGGTAGGTCATACAGCGACGACCGAAGGTGAACAGCAACAGCTTGTCCTCGATGGGCGTTAGCTGCCCGAGCTGCATGAGCTTGTAGACCCGTCCGACCTGTATGCCAAGCATCTCTGCCGCTTCCCGCGGTGACACGAACTGCGAGCGGTCCTGCGGGAGGAACGCCACGTCCATCGTCTTGAGCATCGAGTTGACTGACTCGGCGCACTGGCGCAGGTCGCGGTCGAAGGCGTCGAGGTAGTGCTCGGCGGTGACCGACGCTCCTTCGAACCGCCCCGTGAGCTTGTGCCCGAGGAAGCGGGAGATGACGACGTCGGCAATGCCGGCGGCGTGCAGTTCGCTCGCAATCGACTTGCGGAACGCGTGCGGGTGAGGTGTGACCGGTAAGTAGCTCCGTTCGGGTGTGAGAACCTGCAGACCGGCCGCCTGCGCGCACGCCTTCACTCGCCGCCCAAACGCCGATCTACGTCCCCACGGCCGTTCAGGACCCTCGACACCGACACAGATTGCCGTCGTCGGGTCTGGGTCAGGGCCGTGAAATGTTTCGATGTAGCGGTCGATTGCGGTCGCGAGAATGGCCGGCACGTACATGAACCGCTTGGATGCAGCCGTCTTGAGCAGGTTCGACGAGAGCGTGACCATGCCGGTGGCCGGGTCTTTAGTCGGCTGGTACTGGCGGACGACCGACAGGCGCCGATTGCTGCTGTCCCAGTCACAAATGCGCAGCCCGTACGCCTCTCCGACGCGTAACCCACACGCGTACATCAGGCCCAGCGGCACCAGGTCGCAGTCCGGTAGCAGCCGCGCATAGACCTGGACGTGCTCCCGCGTCACCTGCCTCATGAGCTTTCTAAGGTTTTCGGCGTCTGTCTGGACGGCACGCACCTCGGCCGGACGCGTCTTCAACTTGACTAGCGCCGCCGGGGTTTTGGAGAAATCGATGTCATCATCGTCCGCGGCAGCCTTGAACACGTCCTTGACTAGCCAGAGGAGCAGACCGAGCTGGTCCTCGGTCATCGTCGTCACTGAAGGGCCGCACGTGTTGATGAGCGCAGCCATGTCTGCGGCATAGTCGTAACGCGGGTCGGCGTTCATCGCATCCGACGGCGCCCCATCGACTCTCATATCGAACCAGTTCTGAAGCCGGTTGCGTCCGACCTCGCTCAATGGCAGTTTCGTCCACTCTGCCGTCAGAACATGCCGCCTCAGGAACGACAACATGCTCTTGGCCGTCTGGTCCCGCTGACCGCCGCGCCGGTAATGCTCCCACCACGGGCCCAGCGCGTAGTCGTTGAAGGTCCACGTGCGACGAATCGAGTACCCGTACAGCTTCGGCGTCGGCATGCCCTGTGCCCACCGGTCGCGAGCTTCGGAGAGAAACTCCTGGCACAGCTCAGCGGTCGGGAACGCCCTGCTCCACGTCGTCTTCTTCGACTCCGGCGACGTCCGATACCGCCCGCGGAAGCCGTTGCCGCGGGCCTCGATTCCCGGCGGCAAGCCGGTGGCACGAGAGGTAGACATAGTTCATTGCTCCTAACAAGTTGAGGTGGATGGGTGCCGGCCGCGTGTGATGGACCGTAGATCGCGACGGCTGGTGGGCGCGAGCTTCGTTG
Source organism: Jatrophihabitans sp. (assembly GCA_036399055.1). NCBI lineage: Bacteria > Bacillati > Actinomycetota > Actinomycetes > Jatrophihabitantales > Jatrophihabitantaceae > Jatrophihabitans > Jatrophihabitans sp. The sequence goes on along the minus strand of DASWNX010000017.1, from coordinate 72,106 downwards.
CATGGGGCAGCCGGCCGCTTGCCCTAGGGCATCGGAGGACGGGGTGTCCTCTATTGCGCAGTTGGGATGCATGAACGCGCCCACTGCCGCCGATCGCGCCGTCGAGCGGCGGTTCATTCAGGCTGCGGCAGCATGGTTGGTGCGCCAGGTGCGTGGGACTCGTTTGGGACTTCTGATCGTGGTGGAAGCTCCGCCGCGGTGTTGGAGGGGCTCACCCTTGGAGAAGCGGGGTGATCGGCGGAAGACTTTCGGCACTCGGGCGGTCCGTATCGCAGACTGCCCTTGCTGTTTCCTCGACTGTTTGCCCTAGGGCATTTCGAGAGAGCCCTGCAACCCCCGTATCCATTAACGTGCGTGACCCGACACGGAAAGCAAGCAGGTTCTGCTGGGACGCGTTGGGGACACTGAGGCCGGCGCATCATGTTGCCGACGTTCGAGCAGTCGCGGCGCTATGGGTGGACGGCGTGGTGCTTTGTCAGCCGCAAGTGGGACGTGCGCGCACCATCGCGCTCGCGCAGGCCAGCAGCGACGCACCTGACTTGATGTAGCATTACTACTACACTTTGTGGTATGAGTCAGGCGCAGTGGGAGTACTCGCTGCGCCACGCTGCGCAGCTCGCTGGCGTCAGCGTGGACACCATCAAGCGCCGACTTCGCGCCGGGGATTTGCCGCATGCACGTCAGCGCGATGACCCGGCACGAACCTGGGTCGTCCCACTCGGCGACCTGGTCGCCGCGGGCTTCTCCATCACGCCCTCACGCTCCCTGCAGGCACCCGCCCCTTCCCCCGAGCCGCGTCGAGGCGAACCAGACGCCTCACCTCTACAGATCCGGCTCGCCGTGGCGGAGGCCGTCCAGAAGGTGCATGCCGAATACGCACAAGCTTTCGCCGAGCTGGCAGCTCAGGCAGTCAAAGCGCTCGGCAACCGAGGTATGACGCAGCCAACGGGTGAATCAACCGACCAACCAAGGCGCACTGAACCGCCTGAAGACCTGCCCATGCCCGAGTAGTCGGGCGGTAGCAGCCGGCTCGACCTTCAGGTCGAGTGACTCCAACCCGGCGGCGGGCACGCGCGCTCGCCGTCCCTCGCATCCGTGTGCGGGATGAGGTCAGGTTCGCGGCCAGAGTCGTGTGTTGAGGAAGGCCTCGGCGCGGACGATGGTGTGCAGGTCGGGCAGGGTGGCGCCGTTGGTGACGATGTCGTAGTAGGTGCTGCGGGCGATGCCGAGGCCGTCGCTGACCTGGGTGACGTTCAGGCCGGCTTCGGCGACGACGTCTCGGAGGCGGGCGGCGATCTGGGCGGCGACCAGCACCGTCTCGGGGGTGTCGTCCTGGAACGGGCCGTCGGGCCAGACGCCGTCGGGGGCTAGGTAGCCGTTGGGTGGTCCCAGGACTCCGCGGCGGCGTGGCATGGGGGAAGTCTGCCACGCCGCGCCGACAGGGACTGATCACCGGCGGACACCTATCTAGTTCAGCCGCACAGGGTCACGCGCTGTCCTCGGGGAAGAAGCTGACCTGCAGCACCTGCTCGATACGGATGACCGCGTCCATATCTGCCCAGGCGAGACCACGCAGCATCCGCGACGCCCACGAGGCGGTCATCCCTGTTTCCCGGGCCAGCCGGGCGATGCTCCAGCCTCGTCGCTCCAACTCTGTACGCACCGCTGCGGTGTACTGAGCTGCCGCTACGGTCAGGACCGGTGCGTCAGGTCCGAACGGGCCGTCCGGCCAAGTGCCGCCTTCGGCGAGGTAGGTGGCTGGCGGGGGGTATTGACGGGCCACAACCCCTCCCTTCCCGGTCGGGGCGCATGATGACAACCCTAGTGTAGGTCTAAAACTACGCTTTGCCAACCGGGCTTGGTGTCGAGTGAACGCCGCGCGCCTCGAACTGCCAAGGGCTCTTGGCACTTTGTGATGGGATTGTGGCGGCAGCGAGCTTCTCGACGATGGTGGAAGCCATCGCTCGGGCGACTCGCCGTATCGGCCGTCGGGCTGACCCGCTGGAGCGGGCGATGGAGTACGGCGAGCTCATCGCCGTCTTGCAGGAGCAGGTGAGCCTGGTCGCGGCCGAGCGGGATTCGGCCATCACCGAGGTGTTGGCGACGGTGCCCGGCATGTCGCATCGCCAGCTGGCGACTCGGTTAGGCATCTCGGCCCAGCGAGTCGATCAGCTGGCCAAGATTGCCCGGGCCGGAGGCCGCCGCCCGGGAGGTCATAGCAGCGAATAATTCAGCGACGCGCTGCACCACGCGAGCGGGAGCAACACTGTCGCGTCGGGCTGGATGAGTGGACGCTGCAGCTCGCGACGTCTCCAGCGGGCCATGAGAGATGCGGCAGGCACGAGCGAGCTGGATCGATGTGTGCGTGATGTCGCCCGACCGCCAGCATGAATGTCTCCACAGTCTGGATCGGTGCCGGACTAAGCCGCCTGCATATCCGCTCGATCGCGCTCACTGCTTACGTGAAGCGGCCCCACGCTGATTCGGTTGCGCGGCATGATGATGCTGTGCCAGATGAAGCCGAGGAGTTGTTCGTCGTACGTCGTCGCACTGCGTCACTGATCTGCTCGGCATGCCAGGAAATGCAGCATGTCACGAGACCGGTGTTCCTCGATTGGCGCGATCGGCGTGCGCTCGACGAGCTCGATCGGGCCTTTCCGACCGCAAGGTGCACCAGCTGCGGGACCGATTTGGCCATCGATCTGCCGGTCCTGCTGACCAGGCCCGGCGACCCCGTCGAATTCCTCGTCAGCGGCAACATCAGGTCCGAAAAGGCGGTCGAGGTCCTCACCGAGATCTTCACCGACCACCTTCCGACCGAAGATGGACGCACAACCACACCTGTCGCGGTGTGCCCCGCTGAAGTGTTCCCGTTCGTTGCCCGCCGCTACCTCGGCTTCGCCCTTCAATCCATAGCCGAACCCGGCACAGGCTTCGACGGGATCGGCGCCGCCTGGCTAGAAGGTGTCCGCAGCTCCGGTGAGTGGCCGCACCTACAGGACGACCTCGCCCGCTACCTCACCTCGGACCCGGACCACGCCGACGCGGCCAGCAGCCTGTTCGAGGAAAAGTGGCAGCCGGTCGTCCGCAGGCTGGGCCAGGACACCGTCGCGGCACAACCGACGCCCGACCAAGCCCAGGCCGTCCGGCTGCGTATGCGGGAACTAACCCGCCTGCGGCATGTAGCGGAAGGCATCGACGCCGGCGATGCCGTCGTTGCCGAGGCGCTCGACCTGCTCGCTGACGTCGTCGCCCGGGAGAACAATCCAAACCGGACCGTAGACGATGTCCGGCACGGCGTCGCGTCTGGCCGCCGACTCCTGACCCTGCTGGACCAGCACGGGCTGTCCGGTACCAGGCTGGCGATCACCGCCACCAACGACACCGCGGCCCTCATGCTCGACGACCCAGACGAATACCGCGGCGAAGCACTCCGCATGCTCGCCACCCGCCGCGCCGAGGCAACCCGTCGCCAGCTCGCCTCGCTCGCCGACATCACTACCAACTACGCGCTTGCCCATCTGCGGTCCGATCGCATCGCCGGTGCCGAAGAGCTCGATCACGTCATCACCCTGCTCGAAGACGCCCTGCACCTGCACACGCTGTACTTCCCCGACGCACCCGAGCAGAACCTGTGGGCCATCACGAACCTGGCCACGAAGTACCGCTCGCGCCTCACCGGCGGTCCCGCAGACAACAACGAGCGCGCACTCGAACTGTTCGCCCAAGCCCGCGCGATCGACGACGAGCTGGACAAGCTAACCCGACCCGACCGGATCGTGCTCGACAGCAACTACGTCAACGCGCTCACCAGTCGCTTCACACTCGCCCCGACCCAAGTCGACGCCGACGCCCTGCTTACCGAAGTCGATGACCTCGCACCACGGCTGGACGAACTTGGCCCCACTCATCCCACCCGGTTACGGAGCCTGACGAACTTTGGCAGTATCGCCGTCGAGCTTCTGGCCGCGCACGACATCACGACACCGGCCGGCCTGTCCGAGCGGGGTGAAGCATGGTTTCGCACCGCGATCGATGCCCTTGCAGGTGTGCCAGATGCCGACGCCACCTCGATCCTTGCCCGCAGCGGCCTGGCCGCCTTGCTCAGCCAACGCGGGCCTGACGGCTACCGCGAAGCGGAAGAACTACTGACCGGCTGCGTCCGCGCCCTGGATGGTTCCCCCGCGACGATGCTGCACCACACCGTGGTGGACAACCTCGCCCGCCTACACCTGTGGCAAGGCCGTTGGGGTCAAGCGATCATTTACCTGGAACAGGCGTGCAGCTGGGCCGACGACACCATCGCCGCGGCATCAACCCAAGCCGCGAAGCTGGCGCACGTCGCCGCCGCCGGCGACCTGTACCAGCGCCTAGCGTTCTGCTACGCCCAGCAACATGAAGCCCGCGCGGCCATCCATACCGTCGAACGTTCTAGAGCGCGCTGGACAGGCAAACTCGATATCGACGAGGCAATCGTCGGCCGGCTCACGCCCGGCAGCGCCCTGCTGTACCTCGGCACGACCAGCATCGGCTCGTACGCCGTCATCCTCGCCGCCGGCGGCGCCGGCGCCTGGACCGCGACCCTGCGCACGGCCGAGATCCTGCCCATCCTGCTCCGGATTCAGCAGGCAGATGCTGCCTCGGACCTGATGGGACCGCTGGATGACTGCGCCGCCCTCCTGCATCAAGGACTGCTGAACCCGCTGGCTGACATCCTGCGCAGCGAGAAGATCCAGACGCTCAACATCATCGCCTGCGGCCCACTGTCCGGGCTGCCGCTGCACGCCCTCGCCGGACCTGACGGCACCCTCGCGCAGCACGCCTCGATCCGCTACCTCGTCAACGCCCACGCTAGGAACACACCTGGCCCTGCATCGCCTGCGGCGGCGATCGCGGTAGCCAACCCGACCGGTGACCTGCCATTCGCCGCGACGGAGATCGATGCGATCCGCAGCTACCTTCCCGAAACGCACACACCACCGCCAGGTACGGGTGTCCGCGGCTGGCTCACCACCCACCTACCGGCCGCCACTCATCTGCACCTGGCATGCCACGCCCGCTACGACCCGGCCGACCCGTTCGCCTCGCACTTCGTCCTCGGCGACAACCTGCGCCTGACCATCTCCGACATAGCCGAGGTCGGCACACCGAACCTGGAACTGGTGGTCGCGACCGCATGCCAGAGCGGGGTCATCGACCAGCGCGGCGCCGACGAACTCGTCGGCCTGGCCTACGCACTGCTAGCCGCTGGAGCACAGTCGGCGGTGGCCGCGCTCTGGAAGATCCGCGACGTCAGCACCGCCGTGTTGGTGGCCCTGTTCTACAAGGCACTGGCGGCCGGAGCGCCGCCTGCGGCAGCGCTCGAGGCCGCGGCTTACGCGGTCAGCGACGTCAACGTCGCAGAGCTCACCGAGTGGGCGGACGCGGACTGGCTGCCTGAGGCGCTGCGGCCACAGCTGCGCGCCATGCGTCATGTACCGCGCTACCGCAACCTGGCTGTGCGCCCGTTTGAACACCCCGCGCATTGGGCCGGGCTTGTGTACATTCAGCGCTGATGGCTCTGACTGATTTCCTCGAAGCGCTCCTCGAGGACTGGGACAACGTCGAGGCGACGCTTAGCGTCGCCGAACTGGTCGAGGTGCACCGCCGCGCCCACATCGCGGAACCGTTCGGCAGAGAAAAGCTCGGCCTTCAGCTCAACGGCGACCCGGCGGACGCAAGCGGGTACCTGGCGCAAACGCTGGCCCGGCGGTTGCCGGACGATCACCCGGTGTGGGAGGAACTGGCTGCGGAGCCGAGCCGGTTCCAGCGGTCTCCGGCCACCGACCGCCAGTTGTTAGGCATGCAGCGTCTGCTCGTCAATGCGCGGAATGGCTTGACCGGCCCGGACGCCCCCGCGAACGCGGTCAGCGACTATCTGACCGATGCCGCTCAGTCGCGCATCATCGCCGACTGCTTTGCGTGGAACGCCCAGTCCCGAATCTTTGAGGGTGCGCTCTACCTTCCCGGCGTAGAGATCAACTTCTACCCTCGGTTTCAATTTCATGTGGTTGCCGACGCGGCGCCGTGGCAGGTCAGCGAGTCGGAAAGCAGTGTGGCCTGGCTCGCCGGATTAGAGGGCGGTTCGTCGGAGGAGGTTCGGCTGTCGTGGAATGTGCACCCGAGAGTTCTGGAGTCGCGGGAGTACCTTGATCCGAAATCGGATCCGCTCGGCAGCATCGGCTGGTGGCTGAGCATCAATTCCTGGCTCGGCACCGAGCCCGCGGCCCTACTCGGCACCGCGCGCGAGCCGGAAATCCTGCCCGCGCTTGCTCAGCTCGACAACGACAGCTGGTAAGGCATTGGGCAACATCAAACCACCCGTGACGCCGGCCGGCGTTCCCACGAACCTGACCCTCACAGCCGGCACCGTCTTCTACCGCGTCCACCAAAGCCGGCACCCGGCCGACTCGTTCAGCCCAGTCCTAAGTCACCGCTACTACGGGGGCGGACGCTTCGACGCGACCGCCGACGACAGCTACCTCTTCATCTACATGGGCAGCAGCGTCGACGTGGCCGTATCCGAAACGCTGCTGCGCGACCTCGACCTCACCGGGTCCCTCCGAACCCTTACCAAGCGCAAGATCATCGGCCGTCGCATCAGCGCCGTCGAACTGACCGGCGACATCCAGATCACTTCGCTCCTGTCGGGCCGAGACCTTGGCGCCTTGTCACAGGACCCCTGGCTCACCACGGCCGATCCACGCGACTATGCCCAGACCCGGCACTGGGGCCATTGGATCCGTAACCATCTCCCCGGGACCGCCGGCTTCGTATGGCCCAGCCGCCGCGAACCGTCCGGCCAGTGCTACATCCTGTTCGGTGATCGCCTGCCACCGGGAGTCGGACTTGTGACCATGTCCGACCCGCAGGTGCCGCCGGGCAATCAGGCGGATTTTGACACTCCGGTCGGCCTGCGCGCGCTCCGGCGCCGCTTGAACGCCTACGGCGTCAGCATCACCCGCTAGTGCCTCGGTCGGCTCAGTCGAGAGTGGTGTGGCGATCTTGCGTAAGTGGGGCCCGCGACTGGCATTCGTGGGGACAGCGACCTTCGGACGTCCACGTTCCGACAGTGTCCATCGCTGATTGGACCGACTGTCATCGCTGTGCCAGCGGCACCGGCTAGCTGCCAGCAAGGAAGATCAGGAGGTACTCCTACGCAACTTATGCGTCTTCCGGATCGATGGTACGCAGGTCGTGCAGCGCAGTTCGGGCATTGTCCAACGGCTGCTGCCAACCGCCGAGCCCGGGCTGGGACGACAGGACGACCTCCAGCGCGGCCAGGGTTTCGTCAACTGTCACGTAATCCTCGGGGTCGGCAGCCTCAGATGAGCGCAACGTGTCTACGGCAGCCTCGCACTGGTCCAACTGCGCCGTTACGTCGCGGGGATACAGCGACACCGTGACCTGCTCGCGACATTCGGTCACGGCAACCGTCAGGCGCGCGAGCGCATCCTCCCAGTCCGAGACACCGTCGGGTACTTCATCACTTGGGCCAAAATCGTCATCCGAGGCGAAATCGTTGTCTGTCACTGCTACAGGATGCCAGGCCCTGGTTGGCTCACCGAACTCAGCGGTCGCCCTGACGCCGAACATATGAACGAATTTGTTCTTGCGTAGCCCCGATCGACTTCGCCAAGATGCGGTTGCGGTCAGCTGTCCAGGGCAGCGTTCCTGCTGCCTCTGCGCGCTTCCAGGTTTCGACCTGCTGGTCGCTGAGCAGATCGCGGTGAAGGGATCGAACGACAGCTCGCCGGATCGGGCCTGCGTAGCCGGCACGCAACGCGGCTGGGTCGTTGGCTAAGTCGATCAGCACGATGGAGGGATGCCAGCCGTTGGCGTGGGCGTTATCGACGGCCCGCATGGCCGCCCAGCCACGGGTACGGGCGCAGTCGACGCCGGTGCCGGCGGCTAGTTCCCCTGTCGTGGCGACTTCATGCTCGGTTCTCAGCAGAAGAGCGTGTTCGTGATCGGTGACGTACTGCGCGAGGTCGAGGCAGTTCATGCCAGACACCGTCCCCAGTGCACTGCTGGCGTCCACCAGGATGCTGTGGAGGTCGGCAACCTCTGCGTCCGGGGCAGTAGGTGCTGGCCTGGAGCCCGTAGGACCTGCCTGTTGTACTGACGGTGGGCTCGGTCGCTGCGCTGGGCGGCAGGGTTCGCGCGGCAGCGGCAGGCCTGGCCAGCCGCACGAGCAGAGAAGGTCGCTTGCACAGGCCCAGCCAGCCCGCTCGCGTGCGACCATGCCGAAGTGACGGTCACCAGCGAGACGCGTAAACGATTGTGGGGCCGCTCGGGCAACCGCTGCGCGATCTGCCAGGCTGAACTGGTCCGCCGTGACGAGAGCGGTCTTCCCGGTGCGCTGATCGGAGAAGAGGCCCACATCATCGCGCGCTCGCCCGGCGGACCACGACACGAACCACTCGAACCCGGTGTCCGAGACGGATACGACAACCTGATCCTGCTGTGCGCCAACGACCACACGCAGATCGACGCCCAACCATCCCGGTACACGACCCAGAACCTGCGCACTCTCAAGCACCGGCACGAGCTATGGGTGCAGGCGCGGCTAGGCACGGCCCGCGAGGACGACGGCCCCACACTGATGACGCTGATGCGCTCCGCTGACGATGTCTGGCCGCTGCTCTCACACGCGTACGGCTGGTCGCTCGGCATGCCCCAAGCAGCTCACACCCGAGCACGAGGACATCATCGACGAGGCGCTCCAGACCATCGCCGACTGGTGCGACATCTCCGACGACGTCGAGGAACAGGGGCTGCGAGCTGTGCGTCAGGCCAAACGGTCCATCACCGCCGAGCTGGAGTCACTGGCTCAGGCGGGCTTCCTTCTTCTGGGAGGGGAGCGACAAGCCGCCTTCGGCGGCGGCTCCCTCGTCGGCCCGATCTTCGTGCTGCAGGTCGTCCGACCGGACGAACTCGCCGAGCTTCGCGTGCCCGGCACCGCAACCGCGTCGGAAGACTGATCGAGCCAGAAATCGCACGGACCACGTGAGCCGAGATTGGTGCGATGGCGCAGACCTGAGAGGAGGTCACGACTACCCGGGCTTCATTCCGGTGCGCGTTGGCCCTCTGGATGTTCGCCGAGGACCGCTTGAATCGTGTGGAAGAACGGCGTCGCGGACAGTTCGAGCCAGGCTTCCGGGTTGATGCGCAGTTCCGTCGGGAGGGGTGTGGTTGCGTTGATGACCGCTCCGCTCGAACGCTCGTACAGCTCCTGAGCCCACACCCCTACGGCGTACCGCAGGCCCATCAAGTCCTCCCGCTCGACCACGCGCAGCAGCGCGCGGGCAGCGGAGGTCGTCCAGAACTCGTGCTGCACGGCCGCAAGCAGGTCCTCGACCGGAATGATCGACCGTGGATCTGCAGTGAGCTCATTCAGCACCGAAGCGGCTACCCGCAGCAGTTCGGAGCTTGTGGTGTCAGGCGTCTCGCCGGGATGAGCAAGAAGTGTTTCGGCGAGCAGCCGCAGAGCAGATCGAGGAGTGGAACTAGCTTCAGTCACACAATAAATGTAGTGTAAGTCCTACAGTTATGGAAGGCTGCCCGTCCGTCAGGCATTGCCGTACACCGGGTCGTCGTCGGACGGCGAGCGTCGCATGGCGCTGCGTGAACTGCCTTGAGGCGTCGAGGAGTGGCGCGGGTAGACGTCCCGGGGGCGCGCCGATCACCCAGCCGTTCGCGTGGGCGACGTCGGTGGCTGTGATGCCATGGATCTGGGTCGCTTCGACCGGCCCCTGCGGATTCAGCCGGGTGCTCCACTCCTCCAGCACCCGACACCCGAGTTGTGGGGCGCAGAGAACGTCGAGGCGATCGTCACCGAGCTCCGCGGCATGACGTTCGATCAGTGGGTCGAACGCGTTCGAGCCGCCCTACCGACCTACGAGCCGTTCGAGCACGCCGGGGACGACTACACCAAGCTCGAGCCTCTCATGGAGCTTTGGGAGAACTTCGACGCCCGGTGGCTCCTGCGGGCGCTCCTCGAGGCCAACGACCCCAACGAGGAGGTCCTACTCGACCTGACCGCCCTCTGTTCCGACGGGTACCTGGATGCCTACAACTTCGATCCTCAGACCGCAGCCACGGTCATGTTCAGCGTCATGTTTCTCAATCGCACCCCGGCAGTGGTCATCACCGAAGGCACTAACGACGCCGAGTTTCTGCAGGCCGCGATTGAGATCCGGCGCCCGCATCTGAGCAACTTCGTCCGATTCTACGACTTCGGAGCTGTGCCCGGGGGCGCGTCCGTCGCCCTCAGCACGGTGAAGTCGCTGGCCGCTGCCGGCGTCAACAACCGGGTGATCGTCCTGCTCGACAACGACACTGCTGCCCGCGAGGCCCGACGCAGCCTCCGCAGAGTCCAGCTGCCCAGCCATTACGCCGTCGACCACTACCCGGAGATTGACGTAGCGACGAACTACCCGTCGACCGGACCGACCGGACCGCACACCGGCAACGTCAACGGCCTCGCCGGCTCCATCGAGCTGTACCTCGGTGCCGATGTCCTCACCGACCCGGCCACTGGCAACCTGCGCCCGGTGGTGTGGGGGACACACATCCCGGCGCTCAGCGCCTACCAGGGCGAGATCGCAAATAAGGGAGCCGTGCACGACGCGTTCCGCGCGAAGGTGATCGCGGCCCGGCACAATCCCGCGCTCGTCGTCACCCAGGACTGGAGCGGCCTGGACGTCATCCTCGACCGGCTAATGGACCTGCTCCGCACGTGCGGGGTGCCCGACCCCGCACAACGTTGATGGAATCGACCGCCGGGTCTGAACCACTTCGACCGCCGAGACCCAGACGCCGGTTATCGGTGAGAAGATGCCGCCATGGCGAAGCTGAATGCCGGCGCCCAACTCGGCTCCTGGACTCTGGTAGCAGACCCGGAGAACGGGGGAGCGCTCAAGAACGGATCGACTCATGTCTGGCGGGCCGCCGACGCCAGCGGGCGGGCAGGAGTACTCAAGTTCTGTGCGGACCCTGCCAAGGCGCTAGAGCCTAAGCAGCCGTCCTACTCGCGCAAGCGTTTTGTTCAAGAGCTCAATCTGATGAAGACCCTCCAGGGCACGCCCGGCGTGCTCCCGGTCCTTGATGTGGACCCGAGTAGCCACAGCGAGTGGTTCGTCACGCAGGAGGCAACGCTTCTCGGCGATCACTTTGGCGTGGTGCCCGACCTGTGGGCGGTAGTTGACGCATTTGCCGAGTTGGCGGCCACCCTGACCGACCTAATCCAGACCCACAGAATCACCCACCGCGATATCAAGCCCGACAACCTGTTCTGGCTCGACGGACACGCCGTCCTAGGAGACTTCGGTATCGCCCATCATCCCAGCAACGCCGGAATCACCGACGCGGGGACTAAGGCTGGCCCTTGGGGCTACATCGCACCGGAAGCCCTGAACAACGACAACGTCCGCAACTGGGCGCCCGTCGATGTGTACTCCTTGGCCAAGTGCCTGTGGAAGTTCGCGATGGGAGAGCCTTACCCACCTCAGGGCACCCTGCACGTCTTCGAGAAGCAGAACAGCCTTTATCCGGTCGGCGGAGACGCCGCCTTCGAGCTCGCGCGGCTCATGGAAGTCTGCACGATGCACGCACCGCATACGCGCCCGTCGATGCGAGACGTATGCGACGAGCTCAAGTGCTGGCTAGCCGACAACCCCGCTGACACCATCACTAAGCCCGACCCGTCCAAGTACCCCAGCTTCTTCGATCGCGGCTACTCAATGAGGAAAGCCGCCCGAGGAGGGGAGGACTTGATCGTCGAAAACTGCGTCCGCGGCATCATGAACCCACTGCGCCAGTGCCTCTCGGGGCCAACGGACCTCGTCGACGCGTCCGCATCAGACCTCAAGCCTCCCCAGGCCATCATTGACCACGTCACCCATGGAGACCCCGATTACGCCAGCGAGTTCGACGCCACCCTCGGCCTCGAGTGGAACGACCACCCGACTTTACGAGTTATCGTCCAAGGGATCGGTGACAACGACGAAGCCACCTACTACGGCCAGTGGCAGACGCGACCAGACCCGAACAGCCCGTGGACTCCCGCGACTCCGATACGCCACACCAGCGGCCGCCTCTGGTTTCCCACCGACTACTCAACCCGCGCCTGGCTCAGCCAGCAACTCGCTGCGGACAAGCCGTAAGGCCGCGGTGACGATGCGTAGCGCGGTTGCGTTGTCCTAGAGGGTGGTCAGTTCCCTCGCCTGGGAGGGCTATCTAGTCGTGACCCGCACGCGTGCCGGGCGAGCGGCACGGAACAGTCTCTTCGGTTCGCCCGGGTCGAGAATCTCGTAAGTGACAGTTGACGGCGATACGTTCAGCTGCCGGCACGCCTTGGTTACGGCGTCGGCCACAGTGTCGGCCTCTATCACGACTGACCGAGGCTGACTCCTGGGCGCCGGCCGTACCGAGACGGGCGTGACGGGCCCCGCCGGTGTGACCGTCCGGGGCGGGGCGGCAGCAAACTGAGTACGCGGTGGCATAGGCGCGGCGGCCGGCTGCCGGAGCGACAACTGCACCTTCTTGCGCTGATCGTCAAATCCGATAACCATGGCCGTCACCTGCTGGCCCTTGCTTAGCATGTCCGACGGCTTGCCGACCCGCATCGACGACAGCTGTGTAACGTGGATGCTGCCCTCGACTCCGCCAGCGAGTTTGACGTATGCAAAATGGTCGTTGAATCCAGTCACGACGCCGGTGAGCGGAGTACCTATTTGCGTTGTCAACTTGAACGCCGGGTAAGGCTCGGGCAGCAGCGCCTTCACTGAGAGCTCGATCGTTCGCTTCTCGTCATTGAAGCCGGTAATTTGGGCTGTAACTCGATCACCCGGCTTGTAGAGCTTCGACGCATCGGCAACGTGATCGCGCGAGATCTGACTCGCATGCAGGTGTCCCTGGGCGCCGTTCGAGTGGCGGACGTTGACGTGCTGAGCGTTTGCCCGCTCGACTACCGCGTCAACCTTCTCGCCGATCTTGTGACCCGCCTTGTATTCGGCGTAGGGCTCGGGCAACAGCGCTTTCACTGAGAGTTCGAGTTCGCGTTTGTCGTCGTCGAACTTGATGATCTGCGCCGTGACCTCGTCGCCCGACTTGTACAAGTCAGCCGCGTCACCTACATACGGCCACCAGCGAAGGTTGCTGACGTGGATGACGCCTGGTGCACCGTTGGAATGCCGGACGTTGACGTGAGCTTTCGACACCCGGTCCACCGTGGCCGTGACTTCTTCATTGAGCTTGTGATGCGCCTTGTACTCGAAGTATGGGTGCGGGAGCGTGTTTTTGCGTGACAGATCAACTCGGCGTGCGCTGTCGGAGAATCCGAGCACCTCGACCGTGACCGAGGCACCTATTTCGGAAAAGTCTTCAGCAGTGCCGAGGTGCAGGTGATCCAGTTCGGATATGTGAATCGAGCCGTCAACGTCGTCTCCGAGGTCGACGAACACAACGTGCTCGATCCTTTTCTCGATGATGCCGGTAACGCGCTCGCCAGGCGCGTAGCGCTTCTTGAAGGCCTCGAACGGGTCGGGCTTGAGTGCCTTGACGGACAGTGTCGGCATGCCCTTTGAGGTCAGTGTGGCCTGAAGTAAGGCTTGGAGGTGGTCGCCGACAGCCACCACCTGGTCGGGGTGCGTGATTCGGCCGGCCCACGACAGCTCCGCTGTAGGAACGAAGCCCTCAATCTCACCATCGATCTCGACGGATACTCCGGAGTTGGAGTACGACTTCACGATGCACTCGATGGCGCTGTATACCGGGTGTTTGATGGTGAACGCTGCCATGCGTGCCCGTTGTTGGGTCAGCGGCGTTGTCTCGTCGATCCGGACCGTTGCCCTCATCTCGAACGGTTCGGTGAGCGTGCCAGGAATGTAGGGCGTGCGGTCATCCACCCGCAGGTGATGGGTCCGGGCCCAGAATGACCAGACCTCATTCGGCCAGTCGGCGTCGTCGCTGAGTTCCGCTAAGGCCGTCGCCGCCGAGCGCGAGAGCGGCTTCTCCGTCTTGCCGAGCACCACGGTCCCCGGCGGGGCCGGATCATCGGCCTCTTCGTCGAGGTCAGGCCCTTGCTCGTCATGCGGAGCGAGCAGGGTGTCGGCAGCCGGGCTGGCCCGGTGCCGGCCCTTAGATTTCGGGCTCCTGGTGGAGGATGAGTTCTCATCCTTCGGCAGGCCGTCGATGGTGATCTGGCCCGCCTGCTCTGCCTCGATTCTTCGCAGACCGTCGATGCTGAGTCCGCTGACGTCTAGCCGTGCTCGATCGCTGCCAAGCTTGATCATGATCGCGTCGCCGCAGCCGAGGGGTGGCGCCTCGCTCGCCGACTCGGTCTCGCCCAGGGGGTTCGCGTTGCCCGAGGCCTTGGCACGCTTTGGTCGGACATTGAAGTCGAAGCAGTGCACGATTCCCAGTCCGCTGTCCTGGTGAAGAAGCCGGGCGGTCACGTAGCCGTTCGCGTTCGGTGGTGACTCAACGACGGCCGTATAGACCCTTTCGCGGCCGTGATTGCGGCGGGTCTTGTCGAGAATCTCGTTGCTGGCTCCGCGTCCGTCTTGTGCCTGGGACCAGTGCTGATGGAGCAGTTCGAGGAGCGTAATGGTTAGTGTGCCCTCGGCGCGTGCTGGCACCGCGGTAGCCGTGAACTCGGCGCCAGAGACGAGGTTCTTCAGCTGGACGGTGCTGCCGCGGTCCAGACTGACAGCAATCTCGCGCCGCTTGACCTGTTCGTCGTCGTAGCGTGCCCACGCCTCGGCCAGGACGAAGCGGCCCTCGCCGTCGACGCGGTCGAAGGCGCGAAGCGACCCGCCATGGTGCACTAACGGTCGGCCGACACGAATCTCGATCGGATCGCCCGCCTTCAAGTCTGGGTGTTGCCCAGCATTGCTCACCTGGCCCCGGCGCCAGTCCGGGCGAAGTTTGACGACGTAACCGTCGTTGTCGCGTTGGTAGCCGGTGATCTCGTACCAACCATCGGAGTCGATGGGGTACTCGCGGTCGACTTCGACGCGCGGGGTTGAGGCATCCATGCCCACGCTGGCCTTCGCACGCCAGGCGGCTACCGGGTCTTCGCGTCGTCCTGGTTCGGTTGCCCGGGACTGCCGCTCACAATCCTCGGGCCGGTCAGCCCGGCAGGGAAAGCACTGGCCGCAGGCCTGAAGCGTGCCAGTCTCACGATCAGCTTCGAGCAGCTCGGTCTGTTGCGTTCGTTCGTCGTCGTATCCGCGACGTGGAGTAAGTCGAATTTCCGTCCTAAGGTCATCCGCGCTGCCGGCCAAAGCCTCCTCGTCTAAAGCGAGTCTGTTGCGAGTCCGTGCGCGGCGGCCCCGACGTGGGTCCTCGCCTCGTTCCTCGCGGGTCTTGGGTCGAGGGAACGGCGGAATCGGTGCTTCCGTAGTCCGCGCCGTGGTCACCTCGTCGACCGTCTCCAGCTCAAGGCGGACGCGTTGGCCCACCGGCCAACTGTCGATGTACCGCAATGCCTCGGTCTTCTCCGCCTGGGCGGGGGCATACTTCGATGCGGCAATTACCATGCGCATGGCATCAACGACGCTGGACGGTTGTTTCTCGTCGGGTTGGGTCATGGCCCATTCCTGCGCTATGACCAGCGAGGAGATGCGGTTGTCGAGTTTGGACTCACGACGTCGCAAGGCCACCACGTGCTCGGCGCTGGGCGTTGGCAAGGAGTCTTCTTCGACGGTGAACACACGCGGCACTGTGCTCGAGACCGTTGGCGACGCCGCATGAGGCGCGCCCAGGCTGTTCTCTACGTTCCCTGCTTCGGGTGCCGGTCGCTCGACGACCATTGGGGTCTGAGGTTTGCTCGTCGGTTGGTACTGGCCGTCGCCAGCCTTGACGAAGATGTTCGTGGCCATCGCGCGCGTCAGCACACCACGGGTGCGGTTGATGAGCGCTGGCTCGACGAACCTCCTGACCTCCTCTTTCATCGCTGGTGACAGCGCGGCCAGAACATCGTGACGCTTCTTCGCCACTTCGAGCAATACCGCGTGGTTGACCCACCACATGCGCGCCCAGTCCTGCCGCTTCGGCGAGTCGTCCCATGGAGCCACGTTCGGGTCGGCCCACTCCCAGGCCGCCGCCACCAGCAGGACCAACTCGGCCTCGTCGTCGCACAGTGACGACAGCCCCCGGTGTCGTTCGGCGGCCTCCAGCCGCCAGTCGTCCGGCCAGTCAAAGTCGTCAAGGAGCAGACCGCGTTGCCCAATCAGGCGCGTGTCTTCGAGCAAGCCGATGACGGTGGCAACCTCCGGGACGCAAGCGAGGCGATCGGCAAACATGACCGCGAGCGCACTCGCGGTCGAGCCAAGCCCCTGGAAGCGGGTCAGCTCCTTGCCAAACGATGTCGGGTGACCATCGCTGTCCACGGCACCCCCCGCACGCAGCGCTCGGTCGGCGCGCTCCAGCTCCTTGACGAAGACCTTTCGAGCTTCGGTGGCTTCCTCGTCCAGTTCTACGGTCATCGGTTGGAACGCCGCCGGCCAGTCGAAGCTGAGCACATCATCGATGCCGCCCATCTTGGCGGTCATGACGAGAGCCTCAAGGTTGTCTCGGGTCGACCCGGGCGGGGTGTCCTCCGCCAGGTCGAGGAATTGCCCTTTGCTGTAGAGCGGAAACACCCAGCCGGGTGCCTTCCGGCCTACCCGTCCCCAGCGCTGCCTGATGCCGGACTGGCTGTGTGGTTTCGTCGGGATGCTGCCCTTCGCCAGCTCGGGATCCCACTCGGACTGAGCGATGATGCCGCTGTCGACGACGAACCGCACACCTTCGACCGTCAGGGAGGTTTCCGCCAGGTTCGTCGAAATGACGATCTTGCGGGGATCGCCTTTCTTTCGCTTCGCGAGGGCCTTCGCTTGGCGGTCCTTCGGCAGGCTGGAGATGAGAGGGAAGACCTGGTCCTTGTAGGTGCGACCGAGCGCTTTCTCGATCTCCTCGCAGACGGGCTCGATCGTTCGCCTCGTCGGCAGGAACCCAAGGATGTCGCCGAAAATCTTTGCGTCGTCCAGGCCGCGAGCTAACTGAATGACGAACTTCGCCATCTCGGCGGGCATGCGTTCCTGCCACTGATCGGTTGGAATCTTGCCCTTGTAACGCAGACCGGAGACCAGCCGAGTCGTCGCCCACACATCCTCGGAATATCCGTCGTCCAACCTGTCAGTGACGTCGTCGGGAAAGCGAAGTGGTTCTGCGTATTGCGACTTCCAGTGCGTGCGAACGAAGGACTCCTCGTCACGCGGGCTCTCGGATGTCAATGGCAGTGCTTTGTCGTCCCAGCGCTCGAGGACGTTGCCCTCGCCTTCCTCCGGGGCGTCAAGGTTGGCGAAGAGGGGCAGCCCGTAACCGAAGGTCTTCTCCGGCGGGACGTCCATGACGTGCGCGTTCTCCGGTCCCCCGAAGTACTCGAGGTAGAAGTCGGTGTTGAACGTTGCCGAGGTGACGATGACCCGCAGGTGCGGATATCGGGGAAGCTCGCGCTTGAGGTAGCCCATGATGAAGTCGATGTTCGTGCTGCGTTCGTGTGCCTCGTCGACGATGACCGTTCCGATGCGGCTTAGCCGGCCCTCTCTAAGCCAGTTGATCATCGTGCCGTCGGTGACGTAGATCAGCTCGCATGCCTCGTCATGGTTGCGGTCGCCGGACACCTGGTAACCGACCGGGAAGCCAGGGCCGACGCCGCCGGCTCCGGACATCACGCCGCCGACGAACGAGGCCACACCGACGGCGGCCTGTACGCGCGGCTCGGTGACGATGATCGGGCCGAGGTCTGTCAACTTCGCGAACGTTGCATCGGCGGGCACGTTCGTCAGGGTCGATGGCGGTGGGTCCATCAGCCGGTAGGGAGCGAAGGTGGATTTGCCGGTCCCGGTGCCCGCTTTGAGTATCAGCACCTGCTTCTCACGGAGCTTGTTGACCATCTCCACGACGTGCTCGTCGGTCATGCCGACGCGGACCTCTTGCAGGTCGTAGGAGGTGCCTTTGACCTCCTCGTGTGCGGTCGGCAGTGGGCCCAGGCCACCTAGTGGTCCGGTCGGGTTTTCGCGGTCGGCGACCTCTCCGACGGTCTTGAGGTCGATGTACGCGACCGCGAGACCTTGGATGTTGACGCGATGCTTTTGCCGATGTTCCTTGCATCGGTCGGAGCGGGAGCCGCCCCGCTCGACGAGGTTGTGCGCCCAATTCTCGTTGTAGGTCGCTTTCTCTAGTCGTGTGCGGAGCGTGGCGCGCAGCTTCTTGAGCTGGTTTTTGTTGGCTCGGCTGGCCTCCAGCACGGCGATGTCTTTCTGCAGGCCTTCGATTTCGCGCTGGCAGTCCTTGCAGGTGAACGCCCGCATGTGAGATGCGGATTTGCCGCGCTTGGGCTCATCGCTGCTCGTCACGTCGACCACACCGTTCCCTTTCGGAAGGTGCTGCTTTCGGTGAGCAGCGGCTTCCGCTCAGTCGGTGAGTCAGACTGAACGGCCTGGCCGCTCTGCTGACGTCCACCGCCGCGGTCAGCGTTGCGCTGCCTGGGATCACTTTGGTGACGGCCTTGACCGTTTGAGGTTCCACCGCTGCCGCGGCTACCGTTCGGCTGCCGAGCGTTGTTGTCTTTCCGGGGCTTGGGTGGCGTAACGAAGTACATGGGCTGAACCGAGACAGAGCCTGGGTGCTTGAGTAGGTGGGTGGTCAGCGCCCGGTAGAAGCCGACCACCGCTGTTTCCAAGCCGGTCTGGTACATGTGCAGGTGCACGTGACGTTCTATGCGTGTGAGCTCTTCGAGCTGCCGGAGGCTTAGGTCGTAGACCAAGTCATCGGTCTGCGCGGCCGGCCGGGGGCGTGAAATCTCCGCGTTGCGCAGCCATGCGCCGTGCACGATGGCGTCCATCTCCGTGTGCCGGATCGAGAGCAACGCGAACTTGAGCGACAGCGACGCTGTCGGTAGCTCGGTGACGAGTGGCAGTGCCCGAAGCGGGAACGGGTGCGCGGACTTCGAGCCGTCGCGGTACTCGACCGGTGCGTCAACGCGGGTGGCGCCCGGTTCGGCTGCGACGAACTCGCGCAAAATCTCAGCGACAACCGCGTTGTTGATGCCGCTCGGAGATACCGGAACCCGGCGAGTGGCGTCCGGGTTGAGTGCCTCCCTGATCTGGGCGCGGAATCGCGCCTCGACGGCGCGACCGCCGAACACTCCGTCCTCGCCCGGCCACACATTCGCCGGCTCCTCGGCGGCGCCGACGTCCTCTGAACCGGTGGCGCCACGCACATGGGGATCGACCACTAGGACGGGAAGAAGGCGTTCGGCGACGAGTGACATGGCAGCAGCGCGAATGTCTTCGGGCAGGCCGCTCGGCCAGGAGTCCGGGTCTATTCCAAGCAAAGTCGTCTGCTGGACATCGGGTACTCCGACGGCGACTCGTGGGGCGTTCGCCTGATTCAGAGCGGCCTGTTCGAGCCGGGTGGCCAGCGCTTCGAACCGTGCAATGTCGAGTCGATCGCCTGGATCAGCCTTGCTGGCGCGATTTGCCGCTGAGCGCACGTCATCGACCAAGGAAACAAAGGACGCCTCGGCCGGCAATCCAATAACCCACAAGCGCTCGGTACTCATCCGCGGGAAATCCTCGACTTTAGCAGCCGGTCCTCAATGGTCTTGTCGATGTCGGCGAGCCGGTCCGGGCAACGAAGCACCGTGATCGGAGCCCGAAGCGTTGGTGGCAGGGCATCTCCGGGAACGAGTAGCGCTTTATGGCCAGGGACTTTGGCTGAGGCGATCTCGTCAATCACATTGGGATTGATCGAAGTGCGGGGGAAGACGGTCAGTGTGTCGACGCCGCTGAGGCCGAACGTCCAAGGGATCGAGTCGTTCGCGTGCAGGCCAGTGAACGTGATGGCCGCCTCGTCAGAGTAAACCGTCCAGTCAACCCCCTTGGTGCAGTCCTCGATGACCCGCACCACCGACTTGGTGCCGGCTGCCGCGGCGTCCGTGGAGTTGAGCCGGCGATACAGCATGCCAACGGTGATGGCGCCGCGGCAGATTTCCGACTCGGCTTGCCGTGCCAGCCGGTCGGCCCACTCAGCGCCACCGCTGAGGATCGAGGCGGTACGTCCGCTCGTTGCAAGTAGGTAGTCCATCTCGATCTCGCGCCAGACTTGGGACAGCAGTAGGAAGCAGATGCGCTCTGGCGTGATGCCGCGGTGTTGGACGGCATCGTCAACCCGCGCCCTCAGGTCTAGGGGCATCGGTGTGATCGCCAGGAACAACTCGCGAGCCTCGCGGGGTGTGATCGCCGCAGGGTCGTCGGCGCCAAGCGTGACGCCAACTGTTCGACCGAAGCGACGTAGGCTCGACGGAACCTGCTGCTCTGGGTGACCGTTAAAGTCGAGCGGCTTGCCTTTGTGGAGGATCCGGGCGTTGCGATCGAACCGGATTTCCATCGTCCCGCCATTTTGGAACGCGTCACACAGGGTCAGTGCGGCAAGCGCACGATTAGCCTCGTGAGTAGCGACGTGCGGCACCTCGCAGGTCTGCCACGCGGGCACCGAGAGCCCGTCGAAGCTGGAGTCTTGGGCTATTGCGCCCAGTGCGACGATGACGTTTTGACACGCGATCCGCAGCGGCCGGACCACGAAGTCGCGAGGCCGCTTCTCCTTCTCAAGGTGGCTGTGCTCGTACGCAGGACCAATTTGGTCAAGCACACGCCGTAGGCCCTCCTCACGAGACGACAGTTCCTCGTCCAGCGAAACGAGGTAGTCATAGGCATCTATATCAAGAAGTGCGGCCTGATGCTTATGGTCCACATCTGATAGAAACCAGCGTACGACCGGATCGTGATTCGCAGGTTCTTCTCCATCACCCAGGCATACAACACAGGCGAACGACGCGTCGTCAACGGTAGCAATCGGGAGCAGATTCACTGGCGCGTTGAAGAAGCCGCTGGCCATTATTCGCAATGCATCCTCGATGCCTCCTTCGCGGCATAAAAGAGTCAACGAAACCGTTGCCGCCACCAAACCCGATGCCTCGGCGTCTACAAGACTTTGTGGCATTAGAAGGCCCTTCGCCGCGCAAAATGCGCGAGCTTCAGTCAGCACTATGCATGCTTCACTGCCGGGACATATTCACTGGTGGCTCTTTGCCGAGCGTTTCCGTCTGAAGGATCGTAGGGGTCACGAAAAACCCTGAAGACGTTATTTTTATCGATATATCCGTGTCCGTGGCCCGGCCCATCTGGCTTGCCAATCCCGCCGAAGTAGACGTGCGCGCCCATCTCTTCCAGGAATTGACCGTCGTAGCGTACTGCACCCTTCATGTCCCAAATCCGATTCGGGGAGTCCACCGAAGTATCACGACCTGCGAGCGGCCTAGGCATCGCTGGTGGTGCTGTCGGGCTAGATGACAGATAGTCTCTCGAGACGTGGTTGTTGCCGCAAGCCATGCCGTTCCCCCGGAAACTGCGCGGAGGAACAGCCTCCCGCTATGCGCCGCTTGGCGACTCCTGTACGTCGCGCCAGATTTAGGTAGCTTGCCAGCCTGTATGTCCCGCGTCAACAGGCACCGATAGCACATCCAGTCGGGCTATCAAGCCCCAGCCCGCCACATGGCGTCCCAAGTGTTGTAGGTGGTGTGCGGCGGCAGCCACCACTGCGAACTAGTTTGTCGTCGGATCAACCACCAGGGGCTGGGTCGCCGACGGGTAGCTCAGCCGTGCGAGCAACCGAGTCAGTTGGTTCTCCGAACGACTTCAGGCAGCCAGCGAGTAAGCCGACAAGAGGTCCAGCTCGTTGAAGCAAATGTCAAGCCGAGGCATGCGTTCGTTAGGGTACATACCAAGGACAGAAAGCTCACATCGCAAGTTGAAAAAGGAAGTAACTTCCAGAATTCGTACAGCTTTACACCATAAAGGAATGTGAGCGAGTTATCTAAGGGCTAACCAGAAAAGCGCTTATCTATCGCGATCGAATCCTGCTGGCGCAGACCGATCCGGGTGAAATGGAGTTGTGGCTCACTCGATGGTGGGCGACTCGTGTGGCACAGCTATTCAAAGGCGTGGTGGCTGTTGTCCCGGGCGGCGCGGGTTTTGCGCAAGCCGCTGCCCAAAGCGCCGAGTCTGCCTGGACCAGACGGGTGCCGACCGCGGCGCAGCAGTCGGAGAGTCGCCGCCGGTCCAGCACCGGAAGATGGCGAGTGCTCGCCTCAAGCGTGCACAACGCTGGTTACCGCGGAGTCTTGCGGACGCGCGGCTTGCGGTGCAGCCACGGGTGGTCGCCGCCGTAAAGGCGGACGACGACCGCTGCGACCTCGGTGCGGCTGGCCGCGGTGTAGATGTCGTTGACGTCGCCGGAGGAGTGCCGGGCGTACGCGCGGGCGACGGCCTTGCCGGCCAGACGCTCGACCACGGTGACCGCGTGATGGCGCAACACGTGTGCGGTGACCTGGTCGGTGTCGGCCCACTCGTAGGCGGCCTGGAGGCGGCCGAACAGGTAGTCCATCCGGCGTTCGGTGATAGGCGCTGCTGGGCGACGGCCACGGGGCCGCTTCACGAACACCGGGTCGTCCTTGGCGACCGCGCCGCGGGAACGTGCGAACTGCAGGAGCTTCGCAGCGAACCAGTCGGGGACTGGCTGCGGGACAAGCCTGCCGTTCTTCTCATCGAGCCAGATGACGCATTCCTCCAGGTCGATACCCCCGATGGTCAGGTTCAGCAGACCTTCCACCCGGGCGCCGCTGACCAGGATCGTCTCGCACAACATCCGGTCGAGCTCAGGGTCGTCACCGGTTGAGTCCACGAGGTCGAGCATCGCGTCGAGCTGGCTCTGTGTGAGCGCCATCCGGCCGCCTTCGCTGCGGTGCGGTTTGGTGATGTCGGCGGCCGGGCTGCAGCCCTTGGCGAGGTGACGCTCGGCGATGGCGTCTTTGAACATCCGCCGGAACGCGCCGACCGCGTTGTAACGCGGGGTGCTCCCGGCCTTGGCGAACTCGACTCGCCCGACTTCCCGGCGCACCGCGTTGCGGTCTTCGATGAGCTGCTGCGCCCGGACGTCGACCGCCTTGAGCGCCTCGTTCAGGGCAGAGGGCAGAACCTCATCGACGTACTTGTCGCCGATGCCGGCGTAGGTGAAGTCGCGTCCGCTCCACCCTTTCGAGAGCAGCAGCAGATAAGGCCGGTAGGTCCTCGCCGTGCTCGTCTCAATGTTGGCCAGGCACTCGTCGACCATCTCGCGGACCGTGATGCGGGTCAGGGCCGGGCCCGCATCAGGCCGGGTCAGGGCATGCTGGGCCAGCGCAGCGCTGATGGCCGCGACCAGGGCGGGGTCGGCAGCTTCGGTCGGGATGGCGTCGGGTTGTGCGTTCATTGTTTGCTCCTCAGCAGTAATCGTTTGTCCGGCACGTTGGCCAGCTGACATGTACCTGTCCGGGTAGGTCCGGGTCGCGCAATCGCCTCTGCGCGTGCGTTCGGGTTGTCGGGTCAGGCGACCGCTTCTGGTTGGAAACGCCTCCTCACGCCGGAGCGCGCAGGCGCCCCTGTCTCGAGTTGGTGCTCGCGAGAGGGCGCGGGCGCTGTGGTGGCAAGAGGGCCGGTCAACTGGGCGAGCGCAGCCGCGGCCGGCAGGAGAACGAGTTCGCCGGTGGCGGGGACTGCGATCGCCAGGACCTGGGTGGCCGGGTCGGCATTCAGGACAGCGACTGCCGAGGGGCTCAGGCGTAGTCGGCCCTTGGAGTCCAGCGTCACCGACTGCTGCGCCGGGCTGGAACGCGGCGCCGCGGACACCGTCACCCGGCCGCCAGCACAGGTGGCGACCAAGGCCGTTCCGGCAGACCAGCCGAGCGGCTTGGTGGCCTTGCCGACGCCGATGCGGTGCTGCGGATCAGCCATCGTGAGCACCGCGACGCGGTCGGTGTCGTCCAGGGCGGGGGTGAACGTCGGCTTGAACGCCACCGCCACCACCGGGGCGAAGCCACCCTGGGTCTCAATGGCTTCGGGCAGGGAGTCCGGCGAGACGGTGATCAGCTTGCGCTGCCGGGCCCGCTGATGGGTGGCCTTGATGCGTTCGTCGTAGGTCTGCACCGAGCTGTCTGTGCCGTGTCCGCCGCCGGCCGCAACCAGGTCCGGGCCGTCTACCGCGGGCGTTGACCCGGCGCGCTCACCCTGGCGCCCGGCGGGGCCGGCAGGCCAGGCCTGCTGAGGTGGCTCTGTGCGAGGGCAACCACAAACCCGCGAGGAATCGGGGGCAGGGCCGGGCGTCACCGCCGCGCCGGAGGAGGAGCAAGAACCGCCGAAGCTGCTTGCCGACGCCCGGGCAGCTCCGCACGGTGGTGCCGAGCGGTCATCCAGAAGGGGATCGCCGTCACCGGCGGGTAGCTGGGAAGAACCCCAGGATCTTGTGGGCAAGGGGGGAGTTGAACCCCCACGTCCTTACGGACACACGGACCTGAACCGTGCGCGTCTGCCATTCCGCCACTTGCCCGAGGCGTCTGAAAAGACGGCTCAGATTAGCACGACACCTTGGACGTACCTGCCGGGGCCGAAGCCCCGCGCAGATACCATCATCGAGATACCCGGGCCCGGGCCAGAGTCAAGACACAGGCTTGGGGAGCATCATGCCACCGACCAGCCCAGAGAGGAGGACGCGACGATGAGCCTCGCCCAGCGTTTTGAACGACGGCTTGAGGGCATGGTCGGCGCGGCCTTCGCCCGGGTCTTCAAGGGCCAGGTCGAACCGGTCGAAATCGGCAATGCCTTGCAGCGCGAGGCTGTGGACAAGAAGGCGGTGATGGGCAACGGCCAGGTGCTGGTGCCCAACCGCTACCGGGTCACCCTCGGCGCCTCCGACTACGAGCGGCTGTCTCCCTGGGAGGTCCAGCTCACCCGTTCGCTGGCCGAGCTGGTCCAGGAGTACCTCGACGACAACGGCCTGGCCACCATCGGCGACATCGAGGTGTACCTGGCTCTGGACGAGGCCCTGCACACCGGCGTCTTCGGGGTCGCCTCCCGGATGGAGCCGCAGGCCCCGCCGCGCCGCCGGCCGATGGACTCGATGTCGATGCCGGTGATGGCCGGCCGGCCGGATGAGTACTTGCAGCCCTACGGCTCGCCGCCCCAGGGCCCGCCCGCCCAGGCGCCGGCCCCAGGACAGGGCTCCCAGCAGGCTGCGGTCGCCGTCCCACCTGCGCCGGTCCTGCAAGCGCCAGTCCCGCCAGCGCCCTCCGCCCGGCAACCGGGGCAGGACGAGCGAGCGCAGGACGAGCGATCCCGGCAGGCAGAGCCGCCGCCCACCCAGTTCTCGCCGGCGGTCCAGCCGCCCTACGCCCAGCCGCCGCGCCGCCCGGCCTACCAGGCCAGGCTGAGCGTGGACGGCACGCCCCGGGTGGTGCACCTCAACGCGGGCAGCAACGTCATCGGCCGGGGCACCGACTCCGACCTGCAGTTGATGGACCAGGGCGTCTCACGCCGGCACGCCGACGTCCACATCGCCGACGGCCAGGCCACCGTCTATGACCTCGGCTCCACCAACGGCACCTCGGTCAACGGCCACAGCGTGCGCAGCCAGCTGTTGCAGCACGGCGACGTGATCCGGGTCGGGCACACCCGGCTGGTGTTCCACGAGGACAGCTCTTGACCTCGCCACTGGCGATCCAGCTGATGCGCTTTGCCTTTCTGGCACTGCTCTGGCTCTTCCTGTTCGGCATGATCCGGGTCATCCGGCTCGAGCTGCGCACCGCCGGCGCCCCCCGGGTGCCGGTGCCCGCCAAGCCCAAGTCGAAGAAGGCCCGGGCCGCGGCCTCGGAGAGCCGACCCGGTCGCGGCGCGCTGTCGCAGCTGATCGTCACCGAGGGCAGCCTGGCCGGCACCAGGGTCGCGCTGACCGGCAAGCCGATCCTGATCGGCCGGGCGAACGACTCCACCCTGGTGCTGACCGACGACTACGCCTCCACCAGGCACGCCCGGATCAGCGAGAACAACGGCACCTGGTACCTCGAGGACCTCGGCTCCACCAACGGCACCTACGTCGGCCAGAACAAGGTCACCGGCCCGCTGCCGCTGGAGGCCGGCGTGGTGATCCGGATCGGCAAGACGGCCATGGAACTCCGATGAGCGCTCCCGCCGAGGCCGCCGGCGCCACGACTGCCACCGCCACCGCCACGACCGCCACCGCCACGACCGCCACCGCCGCCGCCACGAGTCGGACGACCCTCGCATGGCGCTGACGCTGAAGTACGCGGTGCGCTCGGATCGCGGTCTGGTCCGCGGCAACAACGAGGATTCGGTCTACGCCGGGCCCCGGTTGCTGGCGATCGCCGACGGGATGGGCGGCCACGCGGCCGGCGAGATCGCCTCCAAGATCGTCATCGGCACCGTGGAGAGCCTGGATGAGGACCGGCCCATCGCCGACCTGATCGGCTCGCTGCGCGACACGGTGGCCGACGCGACGGCGGCGCTGGCCCATGCGGTCGACGAGAACCCGGCGCTGGAGGGCATGGGCACCACCCTCACCGCGATCCGGTTCGCCGGCAGCCGGATCGCGCTGGTGCACGTCGGGGACTCCCGCGCCTACCTGCTGCGCGGCGGCCAGCTCAGCCAGATAACCCACGACGACACCTACGTCCAGTCACTGGTCGACTCGGGCAAGCTCACCGCCGACGAGGCATCACACCACCCGCGCAAGTCGGTGATCCTGCGGGCGCTCAACGGAACCGAGGTCGACCCCGACATCTCGATCCGGGAAGCCCGCAAGGGCGATCGGTACCTGCTCTGCAGCGACGGCCTGAGCGACGTCGTCACCGCGACCACCCTGCTGGAGACCCTCGCCTCAGGCACTCCCCAGGGCTGCGCGGACCGGTTGATCGAGCTGGCGCTGCGCGGTGGCGGCCCTGACAACGTCACCTGCATCGTCGCCGACGTGGTGGACCTGTCCGACGGCGACGACGTGCCGATCGTGGGCGGGGCGGTGACCGACCGGGTCGAGACGATGGACTCCGGCTCGAACTCCCCGGCCACCCGGGCAGCGCGGATGTCGAGCCAGGACCGGGTCGAGCCGCCGGCGGCGCAGTCCCGGCGGGGCAGGAAGCGCTGGTTGGCCAGCGGCCTGGTGGCGCTGTTGCTGGTGGCCGCGGGGATCGGCGGCTACCTCTGGACCCAGAAGCAGTACTTCGTCGGCCAGAACGGTGACGAGGTCGCCGTGTTCCAAGGGGTGAACGCCGATTTCGGCCCGGTCAACCTGTATTCGGTGATCCAGGGCAGCGACCTGCGGGTGGCCGACCTGACCCAGTCGGCCAGCGGGCAGGTGCTCAACGGCATCACCGCCCACAGCCGTGCCGACGCCGAGGCGATCCTCAAGCGGCTGGCCGCCGAGCTGAAGCCGCTCTGCCCGGTCGCCACCCCGACGCCCTCGCCCGCCGCCTCGCCCACTGCCTCGCCGCCCCGCACCGCGACGCAGAGCCGGACGCCGACGCAGAGCCGGACGCTGACCAGGCCGGCGACCACCGCCCGGACCAGCGCCGCCCGGACCAGCGCCGCCCGGGCCAGCGTGACGCCCAGCGCGCCGACGCCGACCCCGTCGCCCTCGGACCTGCCCGTCCAAGGGGTGGACTGCCGATGACCGGGCACCGAGCGCACGGCCAGGCCTGCCCGTGAGCCGGCCCTACCGGATCGCGACCCGGCGCGGCACCGAGCTGCTCTTCGTGTTCGCCGCGGCGCTGATCGTGGCCTGCGCGGAGGCGTTCGTCGAGATCACCCGCGAGAACAAGCTCTCCGGCCATGTCGTGACCTACGCGCTGGTGGTGCTGGCGGTCGGGCTGGTCAGCCACGCCGCGATCCGCAAGACCGCCCGCTACGCCGACCCGCTGCTGCTGCCGTGCGCCGTCCTGCTGGTCGGCCTCGGGCTGGTGATGATCCACCGGCTGGACCTGGGCCTGGCCCAGCAGGCAGCCGAGAACGGCGTCACCTACACCGGGGTGGCCGCGGCCAGTCAGGTGGTCTGGGCCTTCGTCGGCCTGGCCGTCTTCCTGGCGGTGCTGCTGGGGATCCGCGACCACCGGGTGCTGGCGCGCTACGCCTACACCCTTGCCCTGGTCGGGCTGTTCCTGCTGATGCTGCCGGCGGTGCTGCCCGCCCAGTACAGCGAGGTGAACGGCGCCCGGATCTGGATCCGGGTGGCCGGCTTCTCGATCCAGCCGGGTGAGATCTCCAAGATCGCGCTGACGATCTTCGCCGCCTCCTACCTGGTCGACAAGCGCGACGTGCTCTCCCTGGCCGGTCGCCGGGTGCTGGGCATCGACCTGCCGCGCGGCCGCGACCTGGGCCCGGTGCTGGTGGCCTGGCTGATCAGCATCGGGGTGCTGGTGCGCAACCACGACCTGGGCACCTCGCTGATGTTCTTCGGGTTGTTCGTGGTGCTGCTCTACGCCGCCACCGAGCGGGTCAGCTGGGTGATCATCGGCGTCCTGCTGTTCGCCGGCGGCTGCGTGGTGTCCTATGAGCTCTTCGGCACCGTCAGGGAACGGGTCACCGTCTGGCTGCACGTCTTCGACTACCTGCAGTCCGAGGGTTACCAGATGAGCCAGTCGCTGTTCGGCCTGGGCACCGGAGGGCTGTTCGGGGCCGGCCTGGGCGGTGGCCGTCCTGAGCTGGTCCCGGTGGCCAAGTCCGACTTCATCCTGGCCTCCTTCGGCGAGGAGACCGGACTGTTCGGCCTGGTCGCCATCCTGGCGCTCTACCTGGTCTTCATCTCCCGTGGCTTCGCCACCGCGCTGACCGTCCGTGACTCCTTCGGCAAGCTGCTGGTCACCGGCCTGTCGTTCTCCTTCGGCCTGCAGTTGTTCGTGGTGGCCGGCGGCATCTCGCGGCTGCTGCCGGTGACCGGCCTGACCACCCCGTTCCTGTCCTACGGCGGCTCGTCGCTGGTGGCCAACTTCGGGCTGCTGGCGTTGCTGCTGCGGGTGTCAGACGCCGCGCGCCGGCCCCCGACCACGCCGCCCTCGGCGGTCACCACCGAAAGCGGCCCGGTTCCGATCACGGCAGGGGACAACCCGTGAACCGGCCGATCCGACGGGTCGGGGTGTTCGTCGCCATCCTGCTGCTGGCGGTGGTGCTGAACCTGAACTGGGTGCAGGTGATCAAGGCCGATCACTACAAGGACAACAGCGCCAACCGGCGCACCGTGCTCGATGAGTACAAGCGCCAGCGAGGCTCGATCGTCCTGCAGGGCTCGGGAACACCGGTCGCGGAGTCGATTCCGACCAAGGACGCGCTGATGTACCTGCGCAAGTACTCAGGCGGCCCGGTGTACGCAGCGGTCACCGGCTTCAACTCGCTGTACTACGGCAACACCGCGATCGAGGCGGCCGAGGACGGGGTGCTGGCCGGCACCGACGACCGGCTGTTCGTGCAGCGGCTGACCAACCTGCTGACCGGCCGGGACACCCGGGGCGGCAACGTCCTGCTGACCGTCAACAAGCAGGCCCAGGCGGCGGCCTACCAGGCGATGGGCCCGCGGCGCGGTGCGGTGGTGGCGCTGGACCCGGCGACCGGCGCGATCCTGGCCGCGGTCAGCACCCCGTCCTTCGACCCCAACACGCTGAGCTCGCATTCGGCGGAGAAGA
This sequence comes from Jatrophihabitans sp., assembly GCA_036399055.1. Classification (NCBI taxonomy): domain Bacteria; kingdom Bacillati; phylum Actinomycetota; class Actinomycetes; order Jatrophihabitantales; family Jatrophihabitantaceae; genus Jatrophihabitans; species Jatrophihabitans sp. Next base: position 42,459 of record DASWNX010000017.1, on the reverse strand, counting down.
TCCAAGCCGCGTACAAGAGGTACAACGCCGACCCGCAGAACCCGTTGCTCAACCGCGTCTTCAACGTCACCTACCCGCCTGGGTCGGTGTTCAAGGTGGTGGTGGCCAGCGCCGCGCTGAAGAACGGCCGGACGCCGCAGACCCGCGTTCCGGCGCCGAACACGCTGACCTTGCCCAACACCCGTACCCAGCTGCGCAACTTCGGCGGTGAGCAGTGCGCCGACGGCAAGACCGACACCCTCATCCACGCGCTCACCATCTCGTGCAACACCGCCTTCGCCCAGCTGGGCATGGACCTGGGCGCGGACACCCTCAAGCGCGAGGCGGCGCTGTTCGGCATCGACGACAGTGGCTTCGGCGTTCCCCTGGGTGTGGCGGCGTCCTCGGTCGGGCCGGTCGTGGACGAGCCGTCGCTGGCCCAGTCCAGCATCGGCCAGCGCGATGTCCGGGTCACCCCGTTGCAGGCTGCGATGCTCTCGGCCGCGGTGGCCAATGACGGCAAGCTGATGAAGCCCTACCTGATCGCCGAGGAGCAGGCGCCGAACCTGGCGGTGTTGAGCCACCCGGACCCGCAGTTGCTCAACCAGGTCATGAACCCGACCCAGGCCGATCAGCTGACGTCGATGATGGTCGAGGTCGTGAACAGGGGCAGCGGCACTGCCGCCCAGATCCCGGGCATCCAGGTCGCCGGCAAGACCGGCACCGCTGACAACGGCCCGCAGAACTCCGACGGCGTGTACCTCAACCCCCCGCATGCCTGGTTCTCCGGCTTCGCCCCGGCGGACAACCCCAAGATCGCGGTGGCAGTGATCATCGAGAACGGCGGGGTGCGGGGCAGTGAGACCACCGGCGGCCTTGAGGCGGCCCCCGTGGCGCAGGCCGTGATGAAGGCTTATCTGGCCGCGATCGGGGTTAAATGAGGGGCTTTACGCGGCAGCGCGGCGGTGTGAGGCGGCAGCGGCGGTATGTGGCAGGACAGCACGACGGTGTGGCAAGGCAGCGAGACGGTGAGGACGTCCGATGACGGCAGCAGCACGGTTGATTGGCGGCCGCTACGAGATCGGGGAACTGCTCGGCTACGGCGGCATGGCCGAGGTGCACAAGGGCAGGGATGTCCGCCTGGGCCGCGACGTCGCGGTGAAAGTCCTGCGCGCCGACCTCGCGCGTGACCCGTCGTTTCAGAACCGGTTCCGGCGCGAAGCCCAGGCCGCTGCCGGGCTGAACCACCCTTCGATCGTCGCGGTGTACGACACCGGCGAGGACGATGGGCCAGAAGGTCACACCCCCTACATTGTGATGGAGTACGTCGAGGGCCACACGCTACGCGAGGTGCTCAAGAACCAGGGGCAGTTGCCGCCCCCGCAGGCCATGGAGATCACGGCGGAGGTGTGCGCGGCGCTGGACTTCTCGCACCGTTCGGGCATCGTGCACCGTGACATCAAGCCGGGCAACGTGATGATCACCAGCGCCGGCTCGATCAAGGTGATGGACTTCGGGATCGCCCGGGCGCTGGCCGACAACGCCGCGACGGTGACCGCCACCGCGGCGGTGATCGGCACGGCGCAGTACCTGTCACCGGAGCAGGCGCGCGGTGAGGCCGTCGACGCCCGCTCGGATGTCTACTCGACCGGATGCCTGCTCTACGAGCTGCTCACCGGGCACCCCCCGTTCACCGGTGACTCGCCGGTGGCGATCGCTTACCAGCACGTCCGGGAGAACCCGCAGGTGCCGTCCTCGGTGAACCAGGTCGTGCCGCCGGCGCTGGATTCGATCGTGATGAAGGCGCTGGCCAAGAACCCGCTGAACCGCTACCAGACCGCCGCCGAGATGCGGGCCGACCTGCAGCGGGCGCTGAGCGGTCAGGCGGTCGAGGCCGAGTCGGTGATGACCGACGCCCAGCGGACCCAGTTCATCGCGGCGGCCAAGCCCGCCACCCGGCAGGGGGTGCTGACCCCGGTCTATGACGACGAGGACGACACGGCCCATCACCGCGGCGCGCTGATCTGGACCGCCGTGGTGCTGGCGCTGCTGCTGGTCATCGGCGCCGCGGCGCTCTACCTGCTGCGCAAAGACGACACCTCCAACACTCCGGTGCTGTATCAGGTACCAGCGCTGGTGGGGTTGTCGCCGGCGGCCGCGATCGACACCCTGCGCAGCAACCACCTCATCCCCGCACCCGGCAAGCCGGAGGGCAGCAATGGCCCGTGCAGCGCCGGCGGCGAGGCGCCGGTGTTGAAGAACCCGACCAAGGGCCAGGTCTGCACCCAGAACCCAGAGGCCGGCAAGGAGGTGGCCGACGGCGCCACCGTCAGATTCACCGTCTACGCCGGCCCTGCCGACGTGCAGGTGCAGAACGTCGTGGGGCTGTCCTACAGCGAGGCTCAGAAGGCGCTGGCGTCGGAGGGTCTGGCGGCCAGCCGGTCCGACATCGACAGCGCGAAGCCGGCCGGTCAGGTGATCGGCCAGGACCCGCCGGCCAACGCCTCGGTGCCACCAGGCACCACCGTCAAACTCCAGGTCGCCAATGGCAAGGTGAAGCTGCCCGACGTCACCAGGCTGACCGAACAGCAGGCCAGGGTGAAGCTCAACCAGCTGGGATTCACCACCATCGCCCGATCGAACACCGCCCCGGTGCAGCAGGGCTACCAGATCGGTCAGGTGATGGCGATCGACCCGACGCCGGGCATCTTCTACAACCCGTCGACCACGATCACCCTCACCGTCGCGGTGAAGCCCGCCTGCCCGACGCCGACCCCCACGCCGACGCCGACCCCCACGCCGACGCCCAGCGCGTCCGCTTCGGGTACCCGCACGGGCACCGGCGCGCCGTCGGCTACTGCGAGCAAGAGCAGCACCCCGACGCCCAGCACCTCAGCCGTGCCATCTCCGACCCCGAACCCGTCCTGCACTCCGGGCTAGACGAAGGTCACCGGGAGACTGGGGCGGACCTGGCGAACCTGCCGCAGCCGCTCGTGCTCATGCATACTCACCCCGTGACGAGCCACCGGGCAGGGCGGACGGGCCTGCGAGAGTGGCGCTCCGAGGAACGAGCGAAGTATCTCGGACTGCGAAGGGCGGGAGGGCTGATCCGCCGCGATCCCCGGTTGCTCGGCTGGCTCTTGCTGTACCTCGCGGTCACGTTCGGGATGCTGATCGTGGGACTAGCTCTTACGGATCGATTGAATGACTTCGGTTCATGGGCTATCTACCCCGGCTTGGCCGCTGGCTCCATATTCGGGCGTCGGCTCTACGAGCGGCATCAGCTCCTCGAACGCGCCGAGAACGCACCGGCCGACGGCCGGAACGGGATGGAAGATCCGAGCTAGCGCCAGAGGCCAGGCTCGTACCTGCTTCCAGCATCCCTTGCTGTGGCCTGACTGCCATGACCATGGTTGGAGTGGCTACTAACCGCCGAAGGGGAACGCCTGCCTAGAACGGGGTGGCTGCGGTTCGTTAGCCGGTCTGGCACGGGGGGCAGTGGGCCTGACCACGGGCGGCTTAGGCATGGGCCAACGCTCGGGTGGCTTCGTGCGGTACTGCCGGCCGGTCGGGCTGGTCCACTGGGCGCCGCCGGTGCTGAAGTCTCGTTTCACCCGCCAGCCGGCTTGGGTCTTGGCGTTGTGATGCCGGCGGTGCAGCGGCTGCAGATTGTCTGCGCTCGTGCTGCCGCATGGGTAGGGGACGACGTGGTCCAGGTCGGATCGGCGAGCTCGGTGCGCGCAGAACGGAAACGCGCATTCGCCGTCGCGTCCGATGACGTGATCGCTGAGGTGACGCGGCGGCCGGTACCGGGTGGTTCCGTAGTCCAGCAACTGCCCGCTGACCGGGTCGGTGACCAGACGCCGCCACCTCCCCGTCGGATCGTGCGCGAGTTGCCGGGCGTAGCCGGCGGTGATGGCGCCGTAGCCGTCGAGCCAGCCCGGCTCCTCGTCCTGTCCGGCCAAGCTGGACAGCGCGACCGTGACGTTGATCGCCGGCCGGTGCCCCTGCGAAGTGGGGAGCTCACCGCCGATGCCATTGAGCACCGCGTTCACCAGCGCGTCGGCCCGCAACTGGTCCATCGTCCGGCTGTCGTCGGCCGGCGCCATCCGGGCGGCGGCGTCGACCTGGTCGTAGAGCAGGTGGGCTTGTGCCGCGGGCAGTAGGGCCATCAGCCAGGACGACCCGTGATCGGCTGGCGCGATGCGGACGTGCCGGTCGGCCACCGAGCGCTGATGCTTGAGCTCAGCCGACGCCGGGTCGAGCTGGAGCGCGACGCGCTTGGCGGCACGCTTGAGCTGTGCGGTGGACTGCTGGTGCGCGTCCTTCAGCACCCGGGCCTCGAAGTCGGGCAGGACCTCGTCCGGCAGCTCGTAGGAAGCCTCGGTGATCGCGGTTGCCTGGGCCATGCCGATCCGGCCCTCGGACAGCGCGTTCAGCGTCGCGGGCAACTGGTGGCACAGTTGTTCGGAGTTCTTGAGCAGGTTCTGCGCCGCCGAACCGGAGAGCCCGAGCGCGCAGCCGACCTCTTCGACGCACCAGTGCTTGTGCGTGGAGTCCTGTTTCGAGATAAGGCTCAAGAGCGAGAGCTGACGTGCTGAGAGCCATGCCTGCTGCCGTTGCTGGGCAGCCGCGGCGTCGATTCGTTGGGCCGGACTCAGCTCGTGGAAGTTCAAGGAAGCCAATCGGGCGATCTCGTACAGACCGGGTCGCCGCCATGCCAAGCCATGACGCAGTGCCTCCTCTGCGCAAGGAAGGGCCTCTGAACACGGCGCATTCTCAAGACATGCATTTCTAAGACTCAGCGTATTAGCTTGATATAGCGCAGCATCGGCTTGATCGGCAAAAATAATGACTGACGCCACCGGTGATTCTGGTTCTGCCAACTCGACCAAGACCAAGGTGGCAGGCGGCTCCTGCGGCAACGCGGCTTCGTCCAGCGGGGGCAGGAAATCCCACTGGCGGAGGTCGAAGTCGGCTGCGATCACGCTATCTAGGATAGCCGGGCCCACTGACAAGATTCAGCCCTGATTTGGCTTACCAATAAAGCAGATTCGCCATGATAGCTCACAGCGGGACAGCACTAGACCAGCTGAGCGGCCTGCCACCGACTCAGTAGGACTTCGGCAGGCCCAGTGAGAACTGAGCCACGAAGTTGAGCAGCATCTCTTTGCTGACCGGAGCGATCCGCATCGCCCGCACGACGCCGAGCAGCGCGCCCAGGCCGTACTCACTGGTCAGGCCGTTGCCGCCGTGGGTCTGGATCGCCGCGTCCAGGGCATTCCAGGCCGCTTCCCCGGCGGCGTACTTGGCCATGTTCGACGCCTCGCCGGCGGCCATCGCGTCACCCGCGTCGTGGGCGCCGGCAGCCTTGTAGACCATCAGCTTGGCCAGTTCGGTCTCGATGTAGGCCTTGGCCAGCGGATGCGCGATCGCCTGGTGCGCTCCGATCGGCTGCTTCCACACCGTCCGCTCGTTGGCATAGCGCGCCGCCTTGCCCAGCGCGAACCGGGCGGTGCCGATCGAGAACGCCGCCACGGTGATGCGCTCGGGGTTGAGGCCGGCGAACAGCGCGGGCAGCGCAGCGTCCAGCGACCCGCCGATCACGTTCTCGACCGGCACCTCGACGTCGTCGAAGTAACAGAAGAACTGCCGCTCCGGCGAGACGATCTCCATGTCGATGGGGTGGTACTCCAGGCCAGGCGCGTCGGTCGGCACCACGAACAGCGCCGGACGGATCTGGCCACCCTCGCGCGAGGCCGGGGATTGCCCGACCACCAGGATGTAGTCGGCCTGATCGACCGCGGAGATGTAGTACTTGCGACCGTTGACGGTGTAGCCGCCGTCGGGCCGCTGCACGGCACTGGTGGAGATCTTGTGCGAGTTCGACCCGGCGTCGGGCTCGGTGATCGCGAAGGCCATCTTGATGGAGCCGTTGGCCATTCCCGGCAGCCACCGCTGCTTCTGCTCCTCGGTGCCGCTCTGGGCGATGATGGAGGCGCAGATCGCCGGTGAGACGACCAGTAGCAGCAGCGGCGCTCCCGCCGCCGCCAGCTCCTCGCAGACGATCGCCAGCTCGGTGATGCCGGCCCCGCCACCGCCGTACTGCTCAGGGGTGCTCACCCCGATGAACCCGAGAGCAGCGGCTTTCTCCCACAGCTCGGTGGTCACCTCGTGCTTGCGCGCCTTGGCCAGCCAGTAGTCCATTCCGAACTCCCGGCCGAGGTCGGCGACGGCCGCTCGCAGCGCCAGTTGCTCGGCGGTTTCGGCAAAGTCCACTTTGTACGCTCCTCGCGGGGTCGGGCTGGAGGCACCGACGCTACCGGGGCAGGGTGGAACGGGCGCCGAGCAACGGCGAGGAGCCGTCACCTCGCGATGCCACCGGCCGGGAACCCGGTGAACCGCAGGCCGACCGGCTCAGGCCAACCAGGCCCACCGGCTCAGACCAACCGCAGGACCACCGGCTCAGGCCAATCAGGCCCACCGGCTCAGGCCAACCAAGCCCAGCCGGGTCAGCTGTGGCCACCCATTCCGGCCTGCATGGCGTAATAGTCGTCGTTGGCCGAGCCCGGGGTCGGATCGGCGGCCGGACGCAGCAGCCGGTCCTTCTTCAAAGATCGGAGCGCGCGCAGCGCCGAGTCCCGGTCGGCCGGCTCGGAAGTCCTCCAGAAGCGCAGTCGCATCGAACCTCCAAGGCCTCACCCTGGCGTCAGCATAGGGCGCATCCGGTAGGCGCGCACCCCCTACGTCGGCGTACGCCTCAGCTGCGCCAACCGTCGTTGAAGTCGGAGTCCTCCGAACGCCCCGACCTACCCGAATCGCTCATCGCATCCGAGTCATCGGAGTCCCGGCTGGCATCCGTGCCGTACTCCTCCTCCGCCCGCCGGTGCCGGAGCATGTCCCAGCACCGGTCCAGCTCACGCTCGATCGCGTCCAACCGGCTGCGCTCGGCCGAGTTCAGCCCGATGCCGGTGTGCGTCGAGCGCAGCTCGCGCTCCTCGGCGACCAGGTCCGAGATCTGGTGCAGGATGGGTCGCTCACTCTCATGTGACATCGCTGGCATCCCTTCGAGAAGTGCGGATCCGCAGGCTCACTGCCTCAACCCTACGACCAGCCTCGGCTCACCGGACTGCTGCTGCGCCGCGCCGTTAGCCTGAGCCCATGACCGAGGACCCGCCGGCCGAGGACGCCGCCCGCGAACTGGCCCAGCGGTGCATGCGCGCCATGCTCGACGCCGACGCCGCCTCGGCCTCGCTGGGCATCAGAGCGCTCTGGGCCGCCCCGGGACAGGCCGAGATGGCGATGACGGTGACCCCCGTGATGCTCAACGGCCACCAGATCGGCCACGGCGGCGTGGTCTTCACCCTCGCCGACACCACGTTCGCGGTGGCCTGCAACAGCTACAACCGCACCACGGTCGCGACGGGCTGTGACATCGACTTCGTCGCCCAGGTCCACCCCGGTGACGAGCTGCGAGCAGTCGCCCAGGAGCGTTACCGGCGCGGACGCAGCGGCCTCTATGACGTCACGGTCCGGCGCGCCGACGGGGTGGTGGTGGCCGAGATGCGGGGCCGGTGCCGGGAGATACCTGGCGTCGTGGTGCCCGAGCCGGAGGCTTAGGCCGATCTGAAGGCTCAGGCCGATCTGAAGGCTCAGGCCGATCCGGAGATCAGCTGGAGCAGGGCCAGGGCGTAGGCCTGTTCGGGGTCGGCATGACGCACCTGCACCGGCGCGGAGTTGACCTCCAGCCGTACCCGCCAGTCCCCGTCGGCCCGGTCCAGGCTGCGAAACGTCCCGGCGAGCAGCTCGCGCAGCTGGGTCTCGCGCGGCAGCCAGACGGCGTCGCGGTCCTCCACCGAGTCCAGCGCCCATTCGGTGGTGCCGTTGAACCCGATCACCTGGCCGTGCTCGAGCTGGTGCACCTCGACGGTCATGTCGCTGAGCACGAACACCTCCTCGTCCATGCCGCGGTCGACCACCACGAACCGGTCGCCGGAAGCCGGGGTCCAGCGCAGGCCGGCGTCGCGGAGCAGGCGCGCGGTTTCGATCGAGATCACCTTTTCAGTATGGCCAGGACGAGCAGTCCCAGAAATCTTGAGCAAAACCTGAGCCGAGAACCAGGTGAGGTTTACGTGAGTTTGGCAAGGTAAGTGCTGGCCGGGACCTGTCCCGACCCGCCAGCGTGATCAGATCCGGCAGAGAAGGGGCGAGGGCGCGATGCGGAGTTCCACCGTTACCGCAGTGCTGCTCGCCGCGACCCTGTGGGCCGCGCCGGCGGTGGCCGAGGCCAGCTTCAACCAGCAGGCGGCCTCGGCCCAGTCGGCCAGCAGCGCGCTGCTCAACCCACCGACCAACCTGTCCTCCTCACGCAGCAGCTGCGCGCTGACGATGTCCTGGACGCCGACCGTCGATGCCAAAGCCAGTGGCTACAAGCTGCTCAACTATGGCACCCCCCTACCGGTGACCCTCGCGCCCAAGACGCTCAACAACTACCGGTTCAACATGACCAAGAACGTCACCTACTCCTTGACGTTGGTCACCACCTACCTGAACTGGACGAGCAGCCCCACCCCGGCCATCGTGGTCAAGTGCTGAGCGCCGCTTAAGAAGCCGGCGCCCCTGGTTCTGGCGTTTTGCTATGCCTGCGAGCGGTCGGTCACCTACGGTGACTGTGTGCTGGTCGAGAGAGCGTGGTCTGCCGTCATCATCGATGACGACGCTGACATCCGCGCCCTGATCGGGGAGCTGCTGCGGCAGTCCGGGTTCCAGGTGACCGAGGCGGCCACCGGCGCCGAGGGAGTCGCCGCCGTCCGCGAGGCCCAGCCCGACGTGGTGACCCTGGACCTGAACCTGCCGGATCTCGACGGCATCGAGGTGTGCAGGCGGATCCGTGAGATCACCGACGCCTATGTGGTGATGCTGACCGCCCGCCCGGACGAGATCGACCGGTTGATGGGGCTGGAGATCGGCGCTGATGACTATCTGACCAAGCCGTTCAGCCCGCGCGAGTTGCGGGCCCGCATCGCGGCGATGCTGCGCCGGCCGCGCTCGACCGGCGCGCCGGCGGCCGAGCCGGGCCCGCCGCCGGCGTCGGTGCGCCACGGCGGTCTCGAGGTCGACATCGAGGGGCGGCTGGCGCTGTTGGACGGGGTGGAACTCGAGCTGACCCGCACCGAGTTCGACCTGCTGGCCACCCTGCTCTCAGGCCCTCGACGGGTCTGGCCCCGCGAGACGCTGCTGCGGACAGTGTGGGGGACCGACTGGGTCAGCGACGGCCACCTGGTCGAGGTGCACATGGCCAATCTGCGCCGCAAGCTCGGTGACGATCCGCGCAGCGGCCGCTACATCCGGACGGTCCGCGGCGTCGGTTACCGGCTCGGCGTCGGATGACCTCGGCCAGCCCGGTCACCGCGGCCGACCGTGAACGCGACCGGATCGCCGCGCTGCGCGAGTACGGCATCGTGGCCCGGTTGCCGGTTCAACGGCTCAGTCCCGTCGATGAGGCGACCCTGGCCGGTTTCACCGAACTCGCCGCTCACGTCTGTGGCGTCAGCAGGGCGGTGCTGAACCTGATCGATGACCAGCACCAGTTCCAGCTCGCGGCATTCGGCTGCGAGCCGCTGGTCTCGGCCCGCGCCGACTCCATGTGCGAGGTCACCCTGCGCCTGGGTGAGCAGCTGGTCGTTCCGGACACCCGGCAGGACGAGCGGTTCACCTCGAACCGGTGGGTGACCGGGGAACTGGGCCAGGTCCGGTTCTACGCGGCCAGCCCGTTGCGCGCGCCCGGCGGCCATCTGGTGGGAACCATCTGCGTCTTCGACCCCGAGCCCAGGACGCTGAACGCCGAGCAGCGCACCGCGCTGCAGACGCTGGCCGTCGGCGTGGTCGACGTGCTCGAGCTGCGCCGACGCTCCGATCAGTTGCGCCAGACGGTGGCCGAGCTCGCGCGCTCGCACCGGCAGCTCGCCGCCTTCGCCGGACAGCTCAGCCACAACCTCAAGACGCCGCTGACCGCGTCGCTGGGCTTCGGCGAGCTGCTGCAGGATCATCCGGCGGTGCGCCAGGACCCGGCAGCGTTGGAGTACGCCAACCGGTCGGTGTCGGCGAGCCAGCGGATGATGTCAGCCATCGACCAGCTGCTCAGCTACGCCAGCATGGGCGGCACGCCGCAGCACGAGGCGGTGCGGGTCCCCGAGCTCGTCGAGGAGGTGCTGGTCGATCTCGGGCCGGCAGCCGCGGACGCCGAGGTGCGCTGTGATCAGGCCGAGGTGGTCGCGGACCCGGTGCAGCTTCGGGTGCTGCTGCTCAACCTGATCGAGAACGCCGTGACCTACCGGAATCCGGATGTGCGCTGCGAGGTGGCGGTGACCGTCGCCGCGACGAGCTGGGGCAGCGAGCTGAGGGTGGCCGACAACGGTCCGGGCATCCCCGCCGAGCAGCGTCCGGCGGTGCTGCGGCCGCTGGTGCGGCTGGAGTCAGAGACCGCCGGGACGGGGCTCGGCCTGGCCACCTGCGAGCGGATCGTGGCCGCCCACGGTGGGACGCTGTCGATCACCGACACCGCGGGCGGTGGCACGACCGTCTGCGTCCGGCTGCCCAGAGCCGGCGCCGGTCAGAGCTGAGCGCTCACACTCAGGGCCGGCTTGGCCGGCTTGGCGGGCTTGGCCGACGGGGCTTGCTTGGCTAGTGTGACCGGCTTGGCCGGCGGGGCTTGCTTGGCTAGTGTGACCGGCTTGGTCGGCGGGGCTTGCTTGGCCGGCTTGGCCGGCCGCCAGATGCCCAGCAGGAGCCAGCACACCACGAGCAACGGCACCGCGGTGGTGAGCGCGGTGTGCACCACCGGGGTTCGCAACGCCCGGATCACGGTGCCGGCCTTGGGCACGACAGCGCGCACCTGCCAGACGGTGTCACCGGACAGGGTGGCCGTCCACGGATCCTCGGCGGCGTTGGCATCGCCCTTGGTGCGGATGTTGACGATGCCCGGGCCGGGACGGCGCACCTCGGTCACCCGGTGGCTGACGACCCGGCGGTCATCGACGGGGATGTGATAGGTCAGCACCTGGCCGACCCGCACGTCGGCCAGCGCCAGCGGGGTGTCGACGATGACGTCCCCGGCCTGGATGTCAGGCGACATGCTGGCGGTGAGCATGGTCGCGGTGCGGTAGTGCAGCAGTCGAGGGCCGAGCGTGACCGACAGCAGCACGAGCACGGTCAAGCCGAGCAGCAAGGTGCTCAGCAGCCGACCGCTTCGCCGCAGCAGGGTCATGCCAGCGCTCCGAGTAGTGACCGGACCCGTTCCACGAGCACAGCAGGCCGGATCGGCTTGGTGAGGTAGTCATCGGCGCCGGCCTGCAAGCCGGCTTCGCGGTCCTGCTCGGTGCACAGCGCGCTGATCAGCAGCACCACTGTCGCGGCCGTCCGAGGCTCTGCCTTGAGCGCCCGGCAGACGTCCAGGCCGGACAGCCCCGGCATCGACACATCGGAGATCACCAGATCCGGCACGAGCTCGCCTGCCTGATCCAGAGCCTGCTGGCCAGAGCTGGCCACCTGCGGCCGGTAGCCGGCGCCGTGCAGCGTCGCTGAGAACAAGGCCCGGATGTCGTCGTCATCTTCGACCACCAGAAGGCGGGCTGGACGCTCGGTGTAGGTCATCGCGGGCTTCTTTCGGGGCTGTGCGCGAAGGTGCGGGTCGGTCAAGCGTGCGACGCGATGGTGGAAAAGCTGATCCCGGCCGGGCCGCGGCCGGGATCAGCTCGCTCGGGGCGGCTACTGGCTGGTGGCCGCGCGCTGGGTGCCGGTGAAGGTGAAGTTGAGGACCGACGACTGGTTCTGGAAGGTGTTGTCAGCGGCGGCGGGGAAGCTCATGGTCGCCACCAGGTTGTCGGTGTTGTTCGGCGCCAGGGCTGCCAGGTTGGTCAGCACCATGTTGGCGCCGATCACCGCGCGGGTGGTCAGCACGGACTTGGTGGTTCCCGAGCAGCTGTAGGAGTAGGCCGGCGCGGCGCCGGTCTCGGTCCAGGGGACGGAGCAGGAGTCGATCTTGAGCTGCAGGCCGAGGGTCGGGTCGGAGTCGAGCTTGGAGCTGGTGGTGGCGGTCGTGGTCAGCGTGATGCTGGACAGCGCCTGGTTGCCGGCGGCGTTGGTCAGGGTGACAGCGCGCTGCACGGTGTCCCCCGGCACCAGGCCGGAGGCGGCGACGCTGAATCGGTTGGCCGCGGTGTTGGCCGCGCCGAGGGAGATCGAGACGGTTCCGGAGCTGACGCTGGCCGAGGCGGAGGTCGAGGAGGTGAAGGCGCCGAAAGTGCCCAAGCCCGCTGCTGCCGCTGCGGTTCCGAGCAGCGCGGCCGAAACGAGGACCTTGCTTCGGACCGAGTTGAGGTGAAGCGACATCGCAGATCTCCCTGATTGGTCCGGTCGGGGGTTGACCGGGGTTGTGGACTGATAGGAAGAACTGTGCCAATGTTTGTTCTGCGTAAGGTATTGGCAAGGCTCAAGGTTGGTCCCGAGAAGCCTCAAGCCCCGCTCAAGGCCGCCTTCGCCTTCGCCAAGGCCGCCTTCGCCTTCGCTAAGGTGAAATGCATGAGCGAACAGTCCGAATCAGCCCGCGACTCCGACGACCAGGGCGACGGTGACACCATCGGGGCCAGCAGCCCTGGAGCCGCCGGCACCACCGCGAAAGATCCGAGCGACTGGGTCACCGGCGACGAGCCGATGACCGGCGCTCAGCGCAGCTACCTCGACACGCTGGCGCGTGAGGCCGGCGAGCAGTTGCCGGCCGACCTCACCAAAGCGCAGGCCTCCGAGCACATCGACCGGCTGCAGGCCAAAACCGGACGCGGCGGCGACTCTTCCTGAGGCGGTTGCGCTCAGGCCTCAGGACCCAGCGATTCCGACGGTCGTCGCGCCGCTGCCCTGGTGATCAGCTCGGCCTCTGAGACCGCCAGCAGGTCGGCGGAGGTGTGACCGTCTCGGGGCTTGGCCGCGACCGCCACCAGCGCCGAGACGCCCCGCTGCTGCAGGGCGGTCCGCATCCGCATCGCCAGGGACTCGGCGTTGGCGCCCGGGCAGTCCGCCAGGAGGATCGCCAGGCCCGACTTGCCCATCGCGCCGATCGCGTCGCAGCCGACCTGCATCCGAGCCACCAGGCTGACCGCGGCCGGGTCGGTGGTCTGGATCCGCATGATCGCCGTGACCGGACAGGCGGCGACCACCTCTCTGGCCACCGTCAGCCAGGCTGCTTCGGTCATCGGGCGGATCGTCGGGTCATCGGCAACGTGCAGGTCTGACTGCACAGCCCAGCGTTGGATCACGATCGCCGCCGGCAGTGAGAGCCAGGCCAGCGGGATGTGCAACGTGATCAGCTGCACCTGGGCCGTCGCCAGGGCGATCGTCAGGACCTCGAGCTTGTGGCTCTCGGCTTTGAGCAGCAGGCGCAGCGCTTGGCGCTGGCCCGCCGACAGCATCGCCAGGGCCACGGCCGCCAGGCCCACCGCCATGTAGCTCAGTGCGGCAAGCGCCAGGGCTAGCGGCGCGGGCAAAGCAAGCGCCATGCAGCCGTGGGCCGCGGTGGCGGCCAGAATCGCGCCGGCAGTGCTGTAGACGTATCGGTGCGGCGTCGCCTGACCGGCGATGTTGCGAGCCGGCCATTCGGCTATCGCGGCGGCCACGATGACAGCGGCCACGAGCGTCATGGGAAGCAGGACCGCCGCCGCGAACGTCCAGGTGGCAAGCAAATTCGGGCAGAGGGTCGGCAGCTTCTCCTGCCGCAACGCGCGCCGGGCCCGCTCCCAGCCCACCGTGAAGCGGGAGTACACGATGCTGAGGGAGGCCAGCAGGGCCGCGGTTCCGAGTTCGGACTGCGTGACGGCGCCGGGCGAGGCCAGCGCGGCCCCCAGGGCGGCGAGGTCGACAGCGATGATGAGGATGATCGCCGACCTCGATGTCCGCCATAGCGACCACGCGGATATCGCTTTCACCATGACCTTCTCCCCGCCGGATCGACCGCTAACCGTGCGAACACCGGGGTGACGACCATGCAGGTGGGTCCAACCGTGACGCTCCGTGGAGACAGACAGTACATACCGAACTTCTCGCTGTCACGCGGTAAGCGAAGTAACTGAGTCGAAATGACCAGCCGTTGTCACAAACTTTCAGCAGCGGGTGAATGGCATAACACCTTTCGTTCTCAACGCTGCGGTCGATGGTGTCCTTTGCGCCGCTGTGGCGCGCGTTCGGACCGTCCGTCCTATGCCTACGCACTTCCCGCTGGTTCGCGTCTACAAAGTCCGCGATCTGTCTGAAATTAATAGACGTTTAGCTGGGCACCGTCAACGCGTGGGATCTCGAAGGGGCCGCTAACCTCAGGGTTTGCGCCTTGGCTATGGCCAGACTTGCTGATTCTCTATGCGATTTTCGCGCGCCAAAGGGGGGTGACAACGATGCAGAACTACGAATGGGTCTGATAAGCGGCTTCCTTGCTTTGGCGGCTTACTCCGACAGTTGAGTTAGACGATTGAGTTAGCAGCCAAAGCGCGGGACCGGGGTTTACCGAATGGTGGCCCCGGCCCCCGGAATCGCTGTAAAGGTTGTGCGACATCGCCTGACGCTCCCTCGTTCCACCCGAAGCGGCGATGTTCCACCGAAGCGGCGATGTTCCACCGAAGCGCCGGTGCGCCGGCTCAGAACCGCCAGCGGGTCGCGCCACCGGGCTCGACCGTGGCGAGCGCGGTCACCGTGCGCGCGTCCACCCGGTACACCGACCAAGGCGGCGGGCCCGCGGACGGAGCGCTGTAATCGGCCGTGATAGCCCGCCCGGTGGCGTCAACCTGAGCAGGCCATCCCTCGGCCGCCCAGCGCGCTGCCATCGCCGCCACCGTTGACGGGTCGGTGACCTGGCGGCCCTCGCCTTCGACGACCAGATCGAATTGCTCGGTCGCCAGACTGAGCGCGCAGCGCGGGTCGCGGGCGAGGTTGCGCCCCTTACGGGTGCGCTCACCGGTCTCGAACCAGAACGCGCCTTCGGCCCAGAGGGCGCCGATGCCGGTGACGTGCGGGCTGCCGTCTGGATTGATCGTCGTCAACCAGCAGGTGTGCCGGTTCGGACCTCCCGAGCCCGGCGCCTGGGGCAATCCGGCGTCGAGTCGAGCGGCCACCGCCGCCCAGTCCATCATCGGCAGGTCATAGAGGTCAGCGAGGTTGGTCGCGTCCATGGGTGTGTCAGACCGTGCCGGGGTGAGCTTGGGGCTCGAGCAGCACTAGGGGGATCTCGCGATCGGTGCGCTTCTGATAACCGGCGTAGTTCTTGTGCCGCTCTGCGATGAGCGGCCACATCCTGGCGCGTTCTTCGGGGGAGGCGATACGGGCACGCATCCCCTGCTGGGGCCTGCCCACGACCCGCACCTGGACTGCCGGATTGTCGCGCAGGTTGAGAAACCAGGCGGGATGGATGTCATCGCCCCCGCGGGAGGCGACGACCACATAGGCATCGCCCTCTCGCAACGGCGAGGTGAGCATGACCGAACGCGGCTTGCCGCTCTTGCGCCCGATGGTGGTCAGCTCCAGCGAGGGCATCCCGCCGAAGCTGGCTCCCACCCGGTCGCCGGTGAGCTTGAGCGCGACCCGGTGCACGGCATTCATGGACTTGAGCATGAGGTCACTGGGCATGGAAAAACTCTAGACGCCTGTCGCCGCACGAGGGGGTCCAGCCGAATGCGTATTCGGCGCAAGCGACGGATCACCCTGAGGGGTGAGCCGAGCGGCTAGATTGACGCGATGAGTTTCGAGGTCGATCCAGCGGCCTACGGCGAGTTCATCGGCCGCTACTCCGAGCCGCTGGCAGCCCAGTTCGCCACTTTCGTCGGAGCCCGCGCCGGTCAGCGCGCGCTGGATGTCGGCTCCGGTCCGGGAGCGCTGACTGCGGTGCTTGTCGAACGGCTCGGCCCGCAGGCAGTCGTGGCGGTCGATCCTTCGGCCTCCTTCGTGTCGGCGATCCGCCGCCGCCTGCCCGAGGTCGAGGTCCAGCAGGCACGGGCAGAGCGGTTGCCGTTCGACGACGAGGCGTTCGATCTCGTGCTGGCCCAGCTCGTCGTGCACTTCATGGACGATCCCGAAGCTGGAATCGCCGAGATGGCCCGAGTCGCCCGCCCTGGCGGCGTCGTGGCCGCATGCGTCTGGGACCACGCCGGCGGCCTGGGACCGCTGACCGTCATCTGGCGCGCCATCCGCGACCTCGATCCGGCCGCGCGCGACGAGTCGGGCCTGCCCGGCGTGCGCGAGGGCCACCTCGTCGAGCTGTTCGGAAACGTCGGCCTGCACCCCGTCGAACAGACCACACTCACCGTGAGCGCCTCGTTCGCCGACGCCGACGCATGGTGGCGACCGTTCACCCTCGGCGTCGGACCAGCCGGAGCCTACGTCGCGCAACTGACCCCCGACCATCGCGAGAGCCTGCGCGCCCGCTGCGCGCAACTGCTGCCCCCGGGCCCCTTCACCGTCGAAGCGACGGCCTGGACGGCGAAGGCGCGCGTCTAGCCCTGGGGCTGACGTGACGCGCTGGCGGAGGGTGTGGGATTTGAACCCACGGACAGTCTCCTGTCGAGCGCTTTCAAGGCGCTTGCACTCGGCCGCTATGCGAACCCTCCAGAACGCGACAGCCCGCAGGACTGGCGCTCTGGGTTAATTCTGGCAGAGCCGGCGCCGGCGCCCACCGGCGGATAGCTCGCTCAGTGACCGTCGGCGATCTTGCGCGCCCGCTGCTGGACGCCTGGCTCGCCGTAGGGGTAGTCAGCGGGCTCCGGATCGCTGGCCACGTCCAGCAGTTCGGTCTGCGCGGCGCTCAGGCGCAGGTCCGCGGCCTGCAGGTTGTCCTCGAGCTGCTCGGTCGTCCGGGCGCCCAGGATCACCGAGGTCACCGCGGGACGGTCCGACAGCCAGGCCAGCGCGACCTGGGCCATCGTCGCCCCCTGCTCGTCGGCGACCGCCCGGACGGCGTCGATGACGTCCCAGGTGCGCTGCCGGCCCGAGCGGCGGTCATAGGCCTCCACACCACGGTCGGGATTCTCACCGAGGCGGGTCGAGCCTGACGGTCGCTCCTGCTTGCTGTACTTGCCGGTCAGCCATCCGCCGCCGAGCGGTGACCAGGGCAGCAGGCCCAGGCCGTTGGCCAGGCTGGCCGGCACGATCTCCCACTCGATCTCGCGCGCCAGCAGGTTGTACTGCGGCTGCAGGGTGACCGGGACGCTCAGCAGCAGGCGCTCGGCGGTGTCGACCGCCTGCTGCAACTGCCAGCCGGTGAAGTTCGACAGGCCCAGGTAGTTGATCTTGCCGACCTGGACCGCGTCGTCCAGAAAGCGCAGGGTCTCCTCTATCGGCGTCAGCGGATCGTGGGCGTGCACCTGGTACAGGTCGATCCAGTCGGTCTGCAGCCGTCGCAGCGACGCCTCCAGCGCCAGCCTCAGATGCCGACGGGACAGGCCGTGGTCATTGACTCCGTCGGCCATCGGAAACCGGCCTTTGGTCGCCAGCACGATCCGGCTGCGCTGACCGGGATTGGCCGCCAGCCAGCGCCCGATGATCTCCTCGCTCGACCCGCCGCTGTAGACATTGGCGGTGTCGACCAGGTTGCCACCGGCGTCGAGGAACCGGCTCAGCTGGGCGTGCGCGCCGTCGGCGTCGGTCTCGGTGCCGAAGGTCATCGTGCCCAACGCCAGATTCGACACCACCGTGCCGCTGCGACCGAGCAACCGGTACTGCATGCCAACCCCCCGAAGTAGCTGTCATTCCTTCCTACACCTACTTCGCCAGACGTGACTGGGACCGTGACGCCGCCCCGGCGTCGTCATCGGAGTCGGTCCGGGCGCCCGCCGTAGTCTGGTGTCGAGGCCAGCCCCGCCGCGGCCAGAGACACCTGGCTTGCCAGCGACGTGGCGTCGATCCTCAGGAGCTGCGATGAGCACCCGGCCACCCATCGAATGCTGGCTCACCGACATGGACGGCGTGTTGGTCCATGAGGACAAGGCGTTGCCCGGCGCGGCGGAGTTCCTGCAGCGGCTGGTGGAACGGCAGCGCCGGTTCCTGGTGCTGACCAACAATTCGATCTACACGCCCCGCGACCTGGCCGCCCGGCTGGTCCGGGCCGGATTGCTGGTTCCCGAGCAGCCATCTGGACCTCGGCGCTGGCGACCGCGGCGTTCCTGGCCGATCAGCTGCCTCACGGCTCGGCCTACGTCATCGGCGAGGCGGGGTTGACCACCGCCTTGCACGAGATCGGCTACACCCTGACCGACACCGACCCGGACTTCGTGGTGCTCGGCGAGACCCGGACCTACTCCTTCGAGGCGATCACCAAGGCCATCCGGCTGATCGGCGCGGGGGCCCGCTTCATCGCCACCAACCCTGACGTCACCGGCCCGTCGGCCGAGGGCCCGCTGCCGGCCACCGGGTCGGTGGCGGCGCTGATCAGCCGGGCGACCGGCAAGCAGCCGTACTACGTCGGCAAGCCCAACCCGATGATGTTCCGCAGCGCGCTGAACCGGATCGAGGCGCACTCGGAGAACACCGCCATGGTCGGCGACCGGATGGACACCGACGTGGTCGCCGGCATCGAGGCCGGCCTGGAGACCATCCTGGTGCTGACCGGCTCCACCGGACCTGAGCAGATCGACCAGTTCCCCTACCGCCCGAGCAGGATCCTGAACTCGATCCAGGACGTCATCGAACTCGTGTGAGCTCAATCCCGCGCCGGGCAGGGGCTGCCCGCGTCAGCTTCGGGTCGACAGCAGCGAGAACTCAGCCTCGAACAACTCGAGGAGAAACGCGGCCAACTGCTGTTCGTCCGGGTGCAGGCCGGGGACCGGACGTGGTGTGGCCTGGGCCAGATAGCCGGCGAAGGTGTGCTCGGTGTAGGTCTCCAGGACGTGGGGGTGCACGTAGTGCGCCCGGGCCACGGTGCGGGTGTTGCCCAGCGCCTCGGCGGCCTCGTCGATGGCCTCGATCACCACCTTCTCCGGCGCCCGCTCGCTGTCCAGCCGGTTCTTCAGATAGGTGAACGCGGCCAGCGTGCCGCCCCAGGTGCGGAAGTTCTTGGCGGTGATGTGCTCGCCGGTGAGGTTGAACAGCAACTGGTTGAGCTCGTCGGAGCTCACAGCCTTGCCGTCCAGGCTGAACAGCCGCCGATCGCGCTGGGTGAGCAGCCGTTGCACCACTCGAGCCACCCCGGCGTCGTTGATCGAGACGTCCCAGGGCTTGCCCGACTTGGCGGGAAAGGCGAAACTCACCTGGTCGCCGGACACCCGGACGTGCTTGCGGGTGAGCGTGGTGAGCCCGTAGCTGTCGTTCTCCTCGGCGTAGACCTCGTTGCCGATCCGGATATTGGTCAGGTCGATGATGCGGATCATCGCGGCCAGCATCCGGTCCCGGTCGAAGGTGCGCCGGCGCAACTGGCGGGCGGTGTGCTCGCGGATCTCGGCCAGGTGCCCGGAGAACAGGATCAACCGGTAGAAGTTCAACATGTCGCGGATCGCGCGCCATCTGGGGTGATAGATGTACTGCTTGCGACCTTTGTCATCTTGGCCGGTGGCCAGGATGTGGCCGTCGGCGTTGGGGCAGATCCACACCTTCTGCCAGGCCGGCGGGATCGCCAGCTGGGTGATCCGGGCCTTCACCTCGGCGTCGGTCAGCGGTTGTCGCAGGTGATCGATGTAGCTGAAGCCCTTGCCCCGCCGGATCCTTCGCATGCCCGGCTCCTCGCCTGCCACGTAGACCAAGCCGGCCACCTCGGCGCACTTCTGCGCGTCGGCGTGCAACTCGTTGATCTCGGCGACGGTCATCGACGGGGCGGCAGCGGCGTCAGCCGGGGTGGCGGCCCGCGGCTTGCCACCTGACTTGCCGCCTGACTTGCTGTCTGTCCTGCCGCCTGACTTGCCGCCTGACTTGCCGCCTGACGAGGCCGGCTTGGCTTTCAGGCCGGCGGCCGTGACGGAACTGGCGGGCATCGGCGGGCATCCTTCTGTGAGCGGGTCGAGTCGGGCGGGTCATAACCTGAGGGCGGACGCCCGGGCCTAGTCAGCGGCTCTGCATGTCAACGGCTCTGCATGTCAGCGGCTCTCCATGATGAGCTTGATGACAGCCACCGTCTGCTCGATGCCTTCCTGGATCTCCGGGCCGCCGGCCCGCTCGGTCCGCAGCGTGACCTCGACCATCGAGTTCGACCCGTCACCGGTGACCTGCAGCTGTCCGGAGTAGTCGTTGGGACCTTCCGAGCCCCAGGACAGTGTCCGCGCGGCACGGTCCACCTCGAACCAGGCCTCGCCCTCGACGACCCGGTCACCGAGGTCGGCCGTGACCGAGATGGTGCCGTCCTCGTTGTCGGTCACCGAGGTCATGCGTTCGAAGTAGTGCGGGAGGTTCTCTACCTGGGACAGGTAGTCAAAGAGTTCATCCGCGGGCGCAGCGACGTCGATGCTGGCGAGAAAGTCGGCCATGCTCGTCCTCCGGGGCCGGATCGGCTGCTATTCAACCTGTTGTCAAGCTACGTCAGTTGCCGAGCGCCTTCAACGCGCTGACTCAAGCCGCGGATCAGCCCGCCGGAGTCTGCGATCAGCCGTCGGCGCCACCCGCCGGCGTGTAATCTGCGCTCAAGCGGGGGCTTGTCAGGTCGGCGACTCGTGTTGGACGGTGAACCCGTAGTGCCCAAGCCAGCCCCGGCCGCCGCCGGCCGTGCCCGCACGAGCTGCCACTTCGGTCCGCTCCTCGCTCGTTCCTCGCTGCGATGCTCCCTCAGCAAGGGCGCGAACGCGGCGGCGCTGATCACGGTGACGCTGCTGCTCAGCGGATGCGGTTGGTTCGGCGGCTCGAAAGCCGAGAAGGCCGCGGTGTCGGTCTTCGACATCAAGCCGGGTCAGTGCTTCAACCCGCCGAGCACGGTGAAATCCGAACTCAGCAGGCTCGGCTCAGTGCCCTGTGACCAGCCGCACACCCAGGAGTCCTACGCCAGCATCCCGTTCGCGAGCAAGGACGGCAGCGAGGTGTCGGCGTATCCGGGCGACGCCGCTCTGAAGCTGTTCGCCGACCGAGTCTGCGCGCAGGAATACAGCGGCTACGTCGGCAAGGATTACCTCGACTCCTCCTACTTCTTCACCTACCTGTTGCCATCGGCGCGTGGCTGGGAGCAGCAGAAGGACCGAAATGTGTTGTGCTTCGTGACCACGACCGGCCAGCAGCTCACCGCCTCGGTCAAGAATTCCAAGCGATAGAAAGGGAGATCTCTGCTGATGGGTAGCCTCTCGGTGACCACGGGCGCGTTGTTGCAGTGCTCCTTCGGCCTGGCGCCGACCACTCTCAACATCCTGCCGATGAGCAGGGTGACCATCGAGGGCCGGCCGGCCGCGACGATCGCCGACATGGCGCCGATGGTCAACATCGCGCCGTTCGGGATGTGTTCCAGCATCGCCAACCCGACTGTCGCGGCCGCGACGGCCGCCGCGCTGGGGGTGCTGACCCCGATGCCGTGCGTGCCCGCGATCGCCGGCTCGTGGATTCCGACCGCGCCGCGCACTGCCATCGGCGGCAAACCCGCGCTGGTCGCAGGTTCCACCTGCGTGTGCTCCTTCGGCGGCGTCATCACTATCACCATGCCGGGGGCACTGCGCACCACTGCCGGGTGAATCGGGCGTTTGAGACGTTCCACCCGTTACTTAACCGTTTCGTGACATGAACGTGCCCTGGATCTAGCAAAATGCTTACACGGGCTGTACATCTGGGTTAGTCTTCCCAAGATCTTGGCACGGGGGCCAAACACCGCATCACTATTGGAGCTGCCTCCGTGCCTACGTACACCGCGCCCGGCGTCTATGTCGAAGAGGTTCCCTCTTCGCAAAAAGTGCTTTCCGCCGCGCCGACCGCCATCGCCGCTTTCGTCGGGTTCACTCAGCGAGCCCCCGACGACGATCCCAACGATCCGGCCGGTGTCGCACCGCGCCTGGTGACCAGCTGGTCCCAGTTCGAGAAGCTCTACGGCAGTTTCAGCCAGGGCTGCATGTTGCCGCTGGCGGTCTATGGCTACTTCGCCAACGGCGGAAGCATCGCCTACATCTGCCGGATCCCGAACGCCGAGCCTGCCGGTGAGCCGGCTCGGCTCGAGCTGGCCGCGGCCGACCGCTCACTGGGCAAGCCGCTGTCGATCGAGAGTGTGGCCCCGGACGCGTTGCTGAGCGTTCAGATCGACAGCGAAGAGCCGCCGAAGGGCGCACCCGACTCAGACCCTTCGCCGTTCACGCTGTCGGTGATCGAAGGCGGCAAGGTGGTCGAGAGCTTCCCGCACCTCAGCTTCGGCGCCGGTGACAGCAATGTCGCCACCGTGGTGAACAAGACCTCCACCAAGATCAAGGTCACCGTTGCCCTGGACGCCAAAACGGATCTGAGCGGACAGCTCGACATCCTCAAGCCTGGCCACTACCCGCTCAAGACCGCGGCGCCCAAGCCGGTCCCGGTCAGCGGCCGTCAGTTCGCAGGCTCCGAGTCGGCCCGTAACGGCATCAACGGCCTGGCCGTCGCCGACGACGTCACCATGGTGATCGTGCCTGACCTGGTCACCGCGGCCACCGGCGCCGACGGCAAGATCGACCTGAACCTCTGGCGTTCGGTGCAGACCGCGCTGATCTCGCACTGCGAGCAGAACGGCAACCGGATGGCGATCCTGGACGCGCCGCCCGGCTTCAGCCCGCAGGAGATCAAGGACTGGCGCTCGGACGTGGCGATGTACGACTCCGCCTACGCCGCGCTGTACTACCCCTGGATCAAGGTCGACAACCCGACAGGCGCCAACGGCAACACCGAGATCTTCATGCCGCCCTCAGGTCACATCGCCGGCGTCTGGGCACGCACCGATGAGACCCGCGGCGTGTGGAAGGCGCCGGCCAACGACACCATCCGCGGCGTGCTGGACCTCGAGCGCACCGTCACCCAGAACGAGCAGTCGCTGCTCAACCCCATTGGCATTAACTGCATTCGCCCTTTTGGTACAAGGGGAATCCGGATCTGGGGCGCCCGTACGCTGTCATCGGACAGCGACTGGCGCTACATCAACGTCCGGCGGTTGTTCAACATGGTCGAGTCGACGATCCTCGAAGGCACCCAGTGGGCGGTGTTCGAGCCGAACGACATGACCCTGTGGGAGGGCGTCAAGCGGACCCTCAACGGCTTCCTCAGGGGGCTCTGGTCAGCCGGCGCGCTGTTCGGCGCGACCGCCGATCAGGCGTTCTACGTCAAGTGCGACGCCGAGACCAACCCCCCGGAGTCGATCGACGAGGGCAAGCTCGTGGTCGAGGTGGGCATCGCTCCGGTCAAACCGGCCGAGTTCGTGGTGTTCCGGATCAGCCAGCAGAAGCAGATCGCCGGCTGACCCGCTCGACCCCACCCTCAACAAACCCTTTTACTTTTGTTAGCAAGGAGCATCCATGCCCAACGACTTGATCAACACTGACCCGATCGTCGCCCAGAACTTCTACCTTGAGATCGACGGTGAGAAGCTGGTGCTGTCCGGCGTCTCGGGCCTCGACATGGAACTCGACGTCGTGACGATTCAGCAGAACGGCAAGGACGGCAAGAAGCAGTCGGTCAAGACCCTGGGAACCTCGTTGAAGGTCCCCGACATCTCGATGACCCGGATGGCGCCGATGAGCGCGATGGACGATCCGATCTGGAAGTGGTTCAAGGCGGTTCGCGAGTCGGGCTTCAAGGGCACCGACCGGGCCGGCAGCCGCAAGAACGGCTCGATCGTCTTCTTCGACACCGCCCTGACCGAGGTCGGCCGGTTCAACTTCTTCAACGGCTGGCCGAGCAAGATCGGCACCGACGCCGTCAGCACCGAGTCCAATGACCCGGTGAAGGAGACGATCACCCTGGTCATCGAGCGGCTCGAGCGTATTAAGTGAGCTTGCAGACCAGCTACCCGTTCGTCCTGCCGCGCGGCTACGTCGACGTGGCAGGAACGCTGCACAAAGAAGGCCGGATGCGGCTGGCGACGGCGCGCGACGAGCTTGAGCCGCTGCGCGACCCGACAGTGTCAGGCCCGGACGACCCGCGCCTGACCGTGCTGGTGCTGGCCCGGGTCGTGGAGAAGCTGGGCACCGTCGAGCTGATCAGCAGCCACGAGATCGAGGGACTGTTCGCGATCGACCTGGCGTTCCTGCAGGACTTCTACGGAGTCATCAACTTCGGCAACCAGGAGGAGTACGAGCAGCTGCTGCGTGCTCAGTCCGAAGGGCCGCCGTTGCTGGGCCAAAGTAGGCCGGCGCCCGCCGCCTCGACTCCTGCGGCGCAGCCGCGGGAGTCAGCGCCGGAAGCGGAGGCCGCGCCGGAGCACCTGCCGGCCGGGCAGTCCAACGGCGCCGGATCGTACGGCTCGTTCGGCGGTTCCAGCTCCTTCGGTGAGCCGACGGAGCGGACCTCGCCCCGGCGCGGCGCCATCGAGGAGATTCCGCGCGGCAAGTGAGCGGCATGATGCGGTACCCGTCCGACGCGCTCTGGCAAGAGATCGCGTACCTGGCTTATCACCTGCACTGGTCTCTGGACGACCTGCTGGATCTGGAGCATCTCGACCGGGTGCGGATGGTGCGCGCGGTGGCCTCTTTCAACGACCGGGCATGGCAGGCGGTGCGCGAGTATGCCTGACGGATTCTCCGAACCCGCCATCAACTCCTACTTCGTCTTCGAGGTGGACGGGGTCGAGATCGGGTACTTCACCGAGGTCAGCGGGCTGTCGGTGAACATGACGGTCGAAGAGATCCACGAAGGCGGCCAGAACGGTTATGTGCACCAGATGCCCGGCCGGATGACCTGGCCGCATCTGGTGTTCAAGCGCGGCATCACCCAGAGCGACGCGCTGTTCAACTGGATGAGCAAGTCCAGTGGCGAAGGCTTCGCAGGCAACGGGAACAAGCTCACCCGCAGCACCGGCGCGGTCACCGTGCTGGATGCCGAGGGCACCCGGCTGCGGGCCTGGGAGTTCGACGGGGTCTATCCGGTGCGCTGGAGCGGACCGGAGTTCAGCTCGTCCAGCAACGAGGCGCTGCAGGAGCAACTCGAGGTCGTCCATCACGGATTCCGGTCGAAGAACCTATGAGCACCGGGGCATCCGCGGCCGGTGAGGTCGATCCGACGGCACTGGGCCGGGCGGCCGCTCAGCGGCTGCGCCGTCCCGGCCGGCCGGTGACCATGGCTCGGCCGGCGAGCCTGGGTCTGATCGCCGAGTCATCAGCCCGGTTCGCCGCTGCCACCGCGCGCCCGGTCGCGGTCCGTCGGGCGCTGGCCGCTGCCGCTACGGTTCCGGCCCGCTCGCTCGGCCAGGCCGAGGTGCGCCCACCACGCTGGTGGACTCCGGGTCAAGCCGAGCCAGACCACAATCCTGAGACGACGCCGAGTCCGGTGTTGCCGCCGCGGGGCCTGGCCCGGGCGGCCAGGCAGGTCCCCACCGATGACCAGCCACGATCGCCGGGCACGATCGCCGGTGGTTTGGTGTCGACGGCGATTCCGGTGCGCCGGATGGAAGAAGTCACCGCGGCCGGGCCGATGACCAGCTCACACGAGCAGCGCAGGCTGCGCGCCCCACGGCCGACGCCGCCGTCTTCGCCCGGCTCAGGCTCGGCTCCGCCGGGAAATCCCACCGGGAGCGGTGACCCGACACCTGCGCGAGCCGCGAGCGCAGGCGCCGTCTCCCAGCAAAGCGGCACGGGGGTTGCCGCCACGCTCCGGCGGTCGGCGGCCAAGGCAGCTGCGGCGCTGAGGTCGGCGGCTCCTGAGCAGACCGGATCGGCTCGGCAGGCTTCGGCGGCCGGATCTGCGCGGCAGGCTTCGGCTGCCGGATCAGCGCGGCAGGCTTCGGCTGCCGGATCAGCGCGGCTCGCGGGCCGCAACGCTTGGCAGTCCTCGGCGGGCCGGGGAAGTGACTCGGTCCTGTCACCAGCGGCCCGGTCGATTCCGAGCAGCAGCAGAGCGGCGGCTGGTTCGCCGCTGTCATCACCAGGTCCGGCGACGGCGCTACGCCGGGCGTTGGCGATCGGCCGCGCGCAACCGGAGCCGCCACCGGTGGCTGGTCGCGACGCGTCCGGCTCAGCAGCCGCCGCGGGGCCGGCAAGCCCACGCTCGCAGCGGACCAGTTCGGCGGTTGGGACGGCATCCTCCGCTGTGGCCAGCCCAGGAGCTGTCGTTGGTCCAGCCGCTGTCGTCGGTCCAGCCGCTGCGGTCACTCCAGTGGGGATGTCACGACCTGCTCCGTCCGGCACGGTTCGCCGCCAGGTAGGCCGGGTGGCCAGCCTGACCGCAGCGGTTGCTCGGCGGATCGCGCCTCCATCGTCGACCTCCTTGGCGTCGGCCCCGAGGGGCTTGAGTGGGGTAGCCGCGTCAGGAAGCATGGCGGCGGTCAGCGGTTCGGCCAGCACCGCGGGCGCGGCGCCGCTGCTTGCCACTCGGTCACCGGCCGCTGCCCACGCCGAACCACTGCCATCGGCCCGAACCGGCGCCCTGCGACGCGCCGTCGGAATACCGACGGCAGTCTCCACCGCGTCTCGGCCGTTTTCTGTCAGGCCCGGGCGGGCCCAACCGTCGGCGCCGAGCCAGCAGAGCTCCCTGGGCCAGCCCCGGCACAGTGCTCAGTCCAGACTGCCTACTCAGCCCGGCCACCACGAAGCCTCGCCCTCACCGCAAGCGATTGGCGACCCGCCGGCATCGGTGGCACTTGACTCGCCTTCGATCCGGCGCAGCTCGGTCAGCGCCAGCCCAGCCGCCACCGGCGTCAGCGCTAATTCGGCCACACCTGCGGTGAGCGCTGGAACCGGACCGGCCGCCGTAACCGCGGATGTGCCGTCAACTACGAAGGATTCGACCACTGCCAGTTCGGCGGGGCAGAACAGCCCGGCGCGGCCGAGGCATGCCGCACCCGAGCCAGCGTCGTCAACGTCCAGCCTGCCGGCTGCTCCAGCCGGCGCCGAGGCCGCCGTTGCCGTTATGCGCGACGGCGCGCCGATGCCGACCGGGCCGGCAGCGCCGGGCCGCCCGTTAGGCCTGGCGAGCTTGCGGCATCCGATCCGGCGCTCGATCGCACTGACCGCCGGGGACTCGATCACCGCCAGCACAAGCCAGCCGATCACCGCCAGCACAAGCCAGCCGATCGCAGCCAGCACAAGCCGGCCGATCGCAGCCGGAGTCTCCAGACGGCTCAGCCCGGCCACCGGTGCGGCGCACGGCGCGGCTGCAGCGGTAGGGCAACCAGCAGGCCAGCGGTTGGCCGGGCTGTCGGCGTTGACGACGATCCCGTCGGCTCTCCATTCCAGCCCGATGCCTGTCGCCGGTCACAGCCAGCTGCCCTCGGCCATCCGTCGCTCGACGCAGCTGCGGCCCACAGTCGGTGCGGTCAGCTCGATTCGTCCGGTTAGCTCGGCGCATTCCGGCGCCTTGGCTCGGACCGGCGGCGCGATGGCGGCATCGGCGTCGGCATCGACTTCGACATCGATGGCTTCGGCAGTGGCGCGACAGGGCGCTTCCGCTGCTGCCGGGTCGACCGCGCGTGGCCCGGCCCTGGGCTTGGCCAACGCCCGCCCCGCCGGTGAGCTGGTCCCGAGCACCGATGTGACACGGCGCAGCGTGGCTCCATCTGCCGGGTCCGGCCGATCTTCGGCCCCGACCGCTTCGGCTTCGACGGCTTCGGCTTCAGTAGCCACGGCTTCGGCTTCGACGGCTTCAGCTTCGGCCCCGACCGCTTCGGCTTCGACGCGGATGCCGACAGGCGGGTCCGCCACCGAAGGCTCGCCCACAGCCCGGGCCGGCGTCGGACTGCCCGCCAGCTCGCGGATGCTGCGCGCCATCGTTCCGGGCGCCACGAACGGCGCATCCACTGGGTTGCCAGTCGCTCTGCGTGGAGTTCGTGGGCAGGCGACCGCCAACGATTCGGCCAGACCGCCGTTCTCGTCTGGCGCCGGCCAGTTTGCCCTGCGACACCAAGCCCCCTTGGACGCCACGGTCCGTCGGCAGCTCACCGGCAACGTCCGGCCACACCATGCGCCGACTGCGCATCAGCCGGCCCGGTGGGGAGCCGACGACCGCCGGACAGCTGCCGAAGGGCAGCCAGCCAGCGTCGCGGCGGCGGCCATGCGCCAGCCGGCGAGCGCGCCTCGCGGCGACAACGGCAGCAGCACCACCAGCGGCAGGGGCAGCGGCACCACCAGCAGCAACGGCAGCAGCACCACCAGCGGCAGCGGCACCACCAGCAGCAGCGGCAGCGGCACCACCAGCAGCAGCAGTCGCACCAGCATCGGAAGCGGCAGTCGCATCGGAAGCGGCAGTCGCATCGGCATCGGCATCGGCGCCACCGTGCTCACCAACAGCGGGATCGCCACCAGCAGGTCCATCGATCCAGCACCTGCCGCCGGCCGATCAGCGCCGCCGTTGGCAGCGATCCGCCGGTCCACCGGGCTGCCTTCGACGATCCGCGCAGCGGCACTGCAAGCATCTCCGCCGCCGGGCGCGACCGGCCGAGCGTCCGCGACCGGCCGAGCGTCCGCGGCCAGCCCAGCGTCCGCGGCCAGCCGAGTGCCCCTGCGCAGCGCAGCGTCAGCGACCAGCGGATCAACGCCCGCGACCAGCAGACCCGAGTTCACGCCGGACCCCCCGGCCGTGCCAGCTTCCTCAACCGGGCTGGTCTCGACGCAGGCCCGGCTACCGGGCGGTTTGGCAGCCTCGGCGGCCGGGCGCGGTGACACCGGCGCGGGCCAGCTCGGCGCCTTCGTCCAGCGCAGCATGGTGGTGGCGCCACCTCGGGTCAGCATCCGGCCCGCTGACCTGACGCCGGCGTCCGGTGGTCCGGCGGTGCCGCAGGTCGGGCGACGAGACCACCCGGCGTCGCCGATCAGCCAAAGCCGTCCGAAGCCCACCGGTGATGGCGGCGTCGAGGTCGAGGGTCCGATGATCCGCCGCTCGTTGTCGGGCGCGGCCCATTCCCTGTTTCGAAGCCTGCTGCGCAGTCCGGGCGCAGCCGGCCCGGCGACCTCTCCGGATTCCGCTCAGTCAGGAAGTGTCGGCATGTTCGAGAACCATCCGCAACGCATGCACGCCCATGGGCCCGACGAGCCGGCGGTGATCCGGCGGTTGCACGAGTCGGGGGGCGAACCCCGGTTCACCGGCTTCGAGCCGGACGAGGACTCGGTCAGCCCGGCGATGCGATCCCGCGATTTCGACGAGCTGATCGATCGCATCGTTGCGAAACTGGAGCAGCGCATCACCGATGACCTCGAGCGGCGAGGGCGTCGCCACCTGCCGGAGGTGTTCTGATGGCTGAGTTGGAAAAGGCGTTCCTGGAGATCGAGGGCGGTCAGCGGATCCCCTGCCTGTTCAACCCGAGCCAGATCGCGGTCGGCCGCCGCAACAACTGGGCGTCAGAGCCGATGCCTGGCAAGGGCGTGTCACGGCTTCGTTATGCGGGCGCGCAGTCGGGCTGGATGCAGGTCGAGCTCGTCTTCGACACCACCGCCGACGGGACCGCGGTCACCAAGCACACCGGCGCCATCCTGAAGCTGATGGACGTCGACACCTCGCTGCCCGGCTCGGATGAGACCACCCACAACGCCCGGCCGCCGTTCGTCATATTTCATTGGGGTGATCTGCACTCGTTCAAGGCGGTGGTCACTGACCTGCAACTGGTCTTCACCTATTTCTCCGCATCCGGCGTCCCGCTACGGGCCCGGATGGGCCTGACCA
Source organism: Jatrophihabitans sp. (assembly GCA_036399055.1). Taxonomy (NCBI): domain Bacteria; kingdom Bacillati; phylum Actinomycetota; class Actinomycetes; order Jatrophihabitantales; family Jatrophihabitantaceae; genus Jatrophihabitans; species Jatrophihabitans sp. The sequence continues at coordinate 12,735 of DASWNX010000017.1, read as the reverse complement.
TGCAGCAGTACGAGGAATCCAATGCCTTCGGCCCGCAGAACCCCACGTCGGGGACCCCGCGACCGCACCGGGTGCACCGGGTGCAACCAGGTGAGACGCTGGACCGGATCGCCGCTCGCTACTACGGCGACTCCACCCGGTGGCGCTCGCTGGCCTCGGCCAACAACATCGAGGACCCGCTCGCGATGCGGCCTGGCTCGCTGCTGTCGGTGCCCCGGATCGAGCACGGATGACCGGGTTCGAGGGCCTCAGCCCGACGGTCAAGGTGGCCGGCTCGCCGCTGTCGGACACCGTCCTGCAGCACCTGGTGTCGGTCCGGGTGCAGCGCAGCCTGCGTCTGCCCGGACGCGCCACCCTGCGTTTCGCAGACGTCGGGTACTCGGTCTCCTCCAGCGGGTTCTTCAGTATCGGCAAGAAGGTGGACGTCGGGGTGTACCGGGGCGGCGCGCTGATGAGCGGCACCATCACCGGAATGAGCCTGCAGCAGCAGGAAGGCGATCATCCCGACCTGGTGGTGGTCGTCGATGACGCCGCGCACAAGCTCACCCGTGGCAGCAAGATAAAGACGTATCTGAACATGACCTTCTCCGACATCGTCAGCCAGCTCGCCAGCGGCGCGGGGCTGGGAGCAGACGTCAGCTCCACCCAGGAGGTGCACCCCTACGTCCTGCAAGCCGACTCCGACCTGGCCTTCCTCGACGAGCTGGCGTCCCGGACGGGCTATGACTGGTGGGTCGAGGGCTCCACCTTGCACTTCGCGGCGCCGAGCAGCGCGGGCCCGGTGCTGACGCTGGAGCTGGGCAAGGACCTGCAGGAGTTCTCGGTCTCCGCCTCGGGCCTGCTGCCCAACAAGGCGCAGGTGGTCGGCTGGGACAACGCGACCCAGAGCTCCATCGTGGGGCAGGGCGGCGCGGCAGGGTCTGCGGTGCTGCCTTCCTCGGACTTCGTGCAACCCTTTCTGAGCAGCAGCAGCCCCCTCGGCGAGGCGGCGGTGGTGACCGGCAGCCTGACGCCGATGAGCCAGACCGAGGCGGCCGCGGCCGGTGGCGCCTACCGGTCTCAGTGGGCGGCCGGCTCGGTGGAGGCGCGTGGCACCTCGGTGGTCAGTGACAAGCTGAAGCCGGGCGTCGCGATCACCATCACCAATGCCGGTCCCACCTCGGGCGTTTACCACCTGACCGAGGTCGATCACCGTTATGACCGCAGGGGATTTCGCACTCAGTTCATCGCCGGTGACCGCAGCCGGACCGGTCTGGCAGACACCCTCAGCGGGCGACGCGGGACCGGCAGCTTCAACGTCCCGGGCTTGGTGGTCGGAGTGGTGACCAATGTCGATGACCCCGACAAGGCCGGCCGGGTCAAGCTGAAGTACCCGGCGGTCAGTTCCGAGATCGAGGGCCCGTGGGCTCGGATCGTCACCCTGGGCGCGGGCAACAAGCGGGGCCTGGTCTTTCAGCCCGAGGTCAACGACGAGGTGCTGGTGGCCTTCGAGGGCGGCGACCCCCGCCAACCGGTGGTGCTGGGCGGGCTGTTCAGCGGTAAGAACGTGCTGCCGGAATGGGGGGTGAAGGCTGGGCAGGTGCAGTCCCGGCGGATCACCTCGCGGCTCGGCCACGTCATCGAACTGGCCGACGGCAGCGATCCGGCGACCCAGCACCTGTTGCTGCAGTTGAGCACCGCCACCCACAAGATCCGGCTGGGCGCCGACAAGCTCGACATCGAGGTGGCCGGCGGCAAGCCGATCTCGATCAAGGCCGGCTCGGCCTCGTTCGAGATTGACGCCAGTCAGAACGTGACCATCAAGGGCAACAAGGTGACAATCGAAGCCCAAACCGAACTGGCGCTGACCGGCAACTCCAAAGTGGCCGTCACCAGCCAGGGTCAGCTGGCCGCGCAGGGCTCGATGGTCGCCATCAAAGGGCAGGCCTCGACCACGGTGGAGGGCAGCGCCGCGCTCACTCTCAAAGGCGGAATGGTGGCGATCAACTGATGGACGACTACAGCCCGACTAGACGGGCCGACCTCGCCCAGTCCGACGGGTCCTTCGTGGGCCGGGGCTTCAGCTGGCCGCTGGAGGTCGACCACACCGGTTCGATCAAGCTCACCGACGGCGTTGACGACCTCGACCGGTCGATCAGGATGGTGTTGCTCACCGCCCCGGGCGAGCGCTTGATGCGGCCGGAGTTCGGGTGCCGGATCTGGGATCTGCTGTTCGAACCGGTCACCGCGAACCTGCTGGGTCTGATCGCCGAAGCGGTCCGGGACGCGTTGGCGCGGTGGGAGCCCAGGATCGACGTCGATGACGTGCGACCGGTCATCGACCCCGACGACTCGGCGCTCATCCGGATCACCATCACCTACCGGGTGCGGGTGACCAACGACCGGCGCAACCTGGTGTACCCGTTCTACGTCATCCCTCACGAGCCCGAATCATGAGCCGATCTGGTCTTGTCCCCGTGCTCACCAGTGAATCCCCGCCTCTGATAGCGAGCGTGCCTGATGCCCCTGCCCGCGCCTAACCTCGACGACCGGTCCTTTCAGGACATCGTCGACGAAGCCAAACGGCTCATTCCTCGCTTCTGCCCGGAATGGACCAACCACAACCTGTCCGATCCGGGCGTGGCGCTGATCGAGCTGTTCGCGTGGATGAGCGAGATGGTGCTGTTCCGGCTCAACCAGGTTCCCGAGCGGCTGTACGTGCACTTTCTGAACCTGGTCGGCATCGAGCCGTTCCCACCCTCGGTCGCTCGCGCCGACCTGACGTTCTGGCTGTCGGCGCCGTTGGATCAGCCGGTCGCCGTGCCGCAGGGAACCCAGGTGACGACCGCCCTGAGCACCACGGCCGCCAACGCCGCTCGCGAAGCCGTCATCTTCACCACCAGCGCCGAACTGGTGATCGCCCCGCCGGTATTGCGGGGAGCGTTGACCAGCACCGCGGCCGACGACCGGATCACCGACGTGTGGGACGACCTGCGCTACCCCAACGTCGCCGCCACCTGCTTCGCCTCCACCCCGCTGGCGGTCGGGGACGCGTTCTACCTCGGTTTCACCCACAGCCTGGCGGGCATGGCGATCCGGCTGACGGTGGCCGCCGACGCCGAAGGAATCGGGGTCGACCCGCGAAACCCGCCGCTGGTGTGGGAGGTCTGGGGCGGCGAGTCGTGGATCTCGGCGCTGGTGCACGACGACAGCACCGGCGGGTTGAACCGGGCCGGCGAGATCGTGTTGCTGATCCCGATGCAGCACCAGCTGCTGACGATGGCCGGCAACGGCGCGTTCTGGTTGCGGGCGCGGCTGATCGCGCCACGTCCGGGCCAGCCCTCCTACCAGGCTTCACCGCGGATCGGCTCGCTGAGCGTGGCGGCGGTCGGCGGCACGGTCGCGGCTGAGCACGCCGAGCACGCCGCCGGTGAGGTGCTCGGGCGCAGCGACGGCACGCCGGCCCAGTCCTTCGCGGTGAGTCGGGCGCCGGTGCTGCCTCGCACCGAGCAAGAGCATGTCGTCGTGATCGACCGCAACGTTGAGACCGTGTGGCAGGAAGTCGAGGACTTCACCCGGTCCGGGCCCAATGACCTGCATTACCTCTGGGAGAGCGGCGGCGGGGTCATCAAGTTCGGCCCGCGGGTGCGCTACGCCAACGGAGTCGTCCGCCAGCACGGGCACATCCCGCGCGACGGCAGCGAGATCACGGTGACCGGCTACCGGCACGGCGGTGGCGCGGCAGGCAATGTCGGCGCCCGGACGCTCAGCGTGCTGCGCTCGACAGTGCCCTACATCGCCTCGGTCGGCAACCGGCATCCGGCCACCGGCGGGGTCGACCCCGAGACGGTCGCCGAGGCGAAGGTGCGCGGCCCGCTGACCCTGCGCACCGGTCAACGGGCCGTCACCGCAGGTGATTTCGAGAGGTTGACCCAGGAAGCCTCGATCGAGGTCGCCCGGGCTCGCTGCCTGCCGGCCGCTGCCGGGACCGGCCCGGTCCGGATGCTGGTGGTTCCGCAGGTTCGCAGCGACCCGCGCCAGCACGTGCTGGACGACTTCGCGATCTCGGTTCCGCTGCTGCGCCAGATCAGCGAGCACCTCGACGAGCACCGGCTGGTGGGCACCGCCATCGAGATCGGCACGCCGTACTACCAGGGCGTCAGCGTGGTGGCGCTGGTGCACACCCCGCCCGGACGGCCCGCTCCACTGGTGCGGCAACGGGCGATCGACGTGCTGACCCGCTACATCAACCCGCTCACCGGCGGCGCGGAGGGGATCGGCTGGATGTTCGACACCGACCTGAACAGCTCGGTGGCGGCGCAACTGCTGGAGTCGGTGGAAGGCGTCGAGCGGGTCGAGGAGCTGTTGCTGTTCGAGTACGACCTGCGCACCGGACGGCGGCTGGGCAGCGGCCGGGACACCATCCGGCTGAAGCCGCATTCGCTGTTCCTGTCGGCCAAGCACCAGGTGGTCGTGCGCTGATGAGCAAGCTGATGCCCGGGCCCCGCAGGCGCGCTCTCCACGGGCCGAGCCGATGACGATCGAGCCGTTCAGCGGCTCTGACGCGGTGATGACCGGCGGCGCCGGCAGCGGCGCGGTGGCCCGTGCCAGCCGGCGGCAGCCCGACTCCGGGCGCAGCCGGCACCGGCCGCCGCGCAGCCCGCAGTGGCTGCTCAACCAGATGCCGGTCGGCATGCTCGACAGCGAGTTCTTCGTCAAGTTCCTGTCGCTGTTCCAGGAGCTGGCCGACACCTTGCTGGAGGGCGCGGACAACATCGAGAACGTGGTCGACCCGACCGTCGCGCCCGATGCGATGGTGCGCTGGATGGGTTCCTGGATCGGCGTCGACTCGGTCGACCCGTCGCTGCCGCGAGAGCTGCAGCGGATGATCGTGCGCAGCTCGGCGCGGACCATGAGCTGGCGTGGCACCCGGCGCGGCCTGGAGCAGTTTCTGGAGATGACCAGCGGCGGCCCTGCCCAGGTCGTCGACGGCGGCGGAGTCTGGCGCGAGGGTGACGCGCCGGCCGACACCGCCTTCGTTCGGATGACGGTGGCCTCGACCGGCTGGCTGGAACAGGGCGACTTCGTGGCCCTGGTGCGCGACGAGGTCCCGGCGCATGTCCGCGCCGAGCTCTGGATCGGTGACCGGCAGGTATGGTCATCGGCTGTGGAGGCCCGACGGTGAGCGCGGCACGGGACGCTGACGGGGGCCAGCCGGGGGAGTCTCGGCCCACCGGAGCAGAACAGCCGGCCACTGGCGCCCCGGCCGACGCCGGCCAGCCGGTGGACGACCATGTGCCGGGCCAGGGGTGGCCTGCCGAGCACACCAGGGTGTTGCCGGCGATCCCCGCCGCCTCGATCACGCCGGAGCCGTCCAACGCCCCCGCGCCGGCGGCCCGGGTCACCAGTGCCCAGCACCACCCGGTCGCCATCACCTGTCCCGAGTGCAGCGCGTCGGCGATGGTGGAGCTGACCAGGCGGGACGCGTTGGACTTCTGCCCCCGGTGTGACTTTCCGCTGTTCTGGGCCCGGGATCAGGTGGTGTTCAGCGACCCGGTCGACAGCGACGACGACGCGCTGCGCAGGCTGCCCGGCACGCTGGGCCGGGTGGTGATCGCCTCGGCGCCGTGCCCGCACTGCAACGAGCCGAACCTGCCGACCGCGACGCTGTGCGTGCGCTGCGGGTTGACCATGCAGGCCAGCGCGCCACCGTCACCGCCCCGACCGCGGCCCGCCCCGCTGCCCGAGCCGCCGATGGAGCCACTGGAAGACGCCTCGCATCGCTGGTGGATCTGGCTCGTGGTGGTGCTCACCCTGCTGATGGTCGCCGGGATCGTGCTGCTGGCTGTCCAGCCCTGGCAGTGACGAGCCGGCGGTGAGCTACCTGACCCTGGCCGGTGACGTGCACGCCGAGCTGGAAGTGAAGCGGTCGCGGTTCCTGGCGACCGTCCGGCGAGTGCCGGACGAGGCCGCGGCGCTGGCGCTGGTGGCCGAGCACCGCCGGCTCTATCACGCCGCCGGCCATCACTGCTCGGCGTTCGTGATCGGGCCGGATCAGGCGTTGGTGCGGGTGAGCGACGACGGCGAGCCGGCCGGCACCGCTGGCATGCCGATGCTCAATGTGCTCACCGGGTTGGGCCTGTCGGATGTGGCGGCGGTGGTCACCCGGCACTTCGGCGGCACCCTGCTCGGAGCGGGTGGGCTGGTCCGGGCGTACTCCGGCGCCGTGGCCGCTGCCCTGGAGGACGCGAGGATGATCCGCCGCCTGCGACGGGAGATCTTCGCGGTGACGGTGGAGGCGGGGCAGGCAGGCCAGCTCGAATCTGCTGTTCGTAACAGGGGAATCACCGTTCGAGGCGTCGAGTACGGCGCCACCGAGGTGGTGCTGACGGTCGCGGTCGCGCCCGGCGCCGTCGGCTCGTTGCAGAGCCTGGTCGCCACCATCACCGCCGGCAGCGCGAGCCTGCAGCCGGCCGGTCAGGACTGGGTGGACGAGCCGCTGTAGGCCGTTCCCGCCAGTGCTGATCGCCGGCTGCTTCGGGCTTAGAGTCGCTCGCAGGCGATGCCGTCCTTGTCGGCGTCGCGGGCGGTGTTGCCGCTGTAGATCCACGAGCTGACATAGAAGGAAGTCACCGGCTGGGTGCTGCCGCGGACCTGGTCAACCGCTCCGGAGCGCCCGACACCATGCGGAAAGGTGCGGTTGAGCGAGTCGCAGTTGGCGTACACCGGCGGGTTGCTCGGCCCGCACACCGCGGTCAGCGGTGACAGGATCGAGAAGCGGCTCAGTGAGCCGTTCATCCAGCGGACCGAGAAGTTCGCGCGGACGTGGTACTTCACGCAGGTCCTCGGCGCGACGGCGCGCCACCCGGTGCGGCTGGAGGCGAAGGTGGCCGAACCGGAGTTGACCGGAGTCGAGTTGGTCAGGACGGCCGTGGTGTCGGTGCCCAGCCGCACCATGTCGACCTGCACCTTGGCGGCGTTTGCCCATTTCTGCACAGTGCCTACGCCGCGGACGTTCACGATCGCGCCGGCCGGGTCTTTCGCCACCTCTACCGCGACCTGATACCGCACCGTGCCCGCCGCCGCGCTGTTGCCATAGCTGCCTTGCGAGATGCCCTGCATAGACACGGTGTCGGCCGATGCGGGCGAGGCGAAGGCGAGCACCGCCGCCACCGACGCCAGCACCGTGATGATGATTTTTACTCGTGCCATTCCGCAGCCTCTTTCGCGTTGCACTTCAGTGACAGGCTCGGTTGGTCCCGCTTGGCGCCATCTTGCACCGGAATGGCGGGGAATCCAGCTTATTCCAGCACACTCGACGTAACGATTTAGTCTGTCATGGACTATTGTCCGATCGCACCGGTAGCCGCGTGCCGTAGAGGGGCTTCGTTCGGCGGTTACTCCCCGGTGAGACCGTCCACTGATTCCCGCAGGAAATCGGCGTGGCCGTTGTGCCGCGCGTACTCCTCAATCATGTGACACAAGATCCACCGCAGGCTCGGCGCGCTGCCATCAGGCCAGCCGCGCCGGGCAGGCCGCTCCAGGCCGCCGTCAGCAAGCGCCTCGGCGACCAGCGCGCGTGACCTGGTCACGGCGTCCTGCCAGAGAGCGTGCAACTGCTCGGGTGAGTCCTCGGCGGCCGTGCGCCACTCCCAGTCCGGGTCGGTCTTCCAGTCCACCGCGCTCCAAGGCAGCCGTGGGTCCTGGCCGTGCAGCGAGCGGGAGAACCAGTGCTCCTCGACGTAGGCCAAGTGCTTGAGCAGTCCGCCCAGGGTCATCGAGAAGCCGGCGACCCTCGCGTTGAGGCCGGCAGCGTCCAGTCCCGAGCACTTCCAGGCCAGGGTCGCGCGTTGGAATTCCAGGAAGCCCAGCAAGGTGTCGGCCTCGCCGGCCGCGATCGGCGGCTCCGGCCGGCCCTGCTCGTCCAGCTCAGTCATGGCCGGTGAGTCTAGGCGCTGACCGGACTGTAGCGCGCGAAACGGGGATGAGCGCCGCCAGGACGAGGCATGATCCGTGGCGACCAGTTCCGCTGCCCCAGTGGGCCGCTCTGCTAGCTGTCAGGTCCGGAGCCCCGTCGTTTATGGGCGTTCTCAATGGCACGACGTGCCGCGGCTCTCTCACTCGGCGAGGTCGATGCCAGTTCCTCAACCGACGTCTCGTGCATAGAAACGGCCTGGACGCGCACCGATACGCCGTATCTGTCAGCGAGTTCTGTCGCTCGATCAACGTCGCTGAGCGTCCAGGAAGGGCCAACGTTCACCCTGACCTCGCTCGAATTGAGAGGCTCAGCCTCGAAGACTAGGTGCGGTGATTCCAGCGTGAACCGCCTTAACGCCGCTAGGAACCTAGTGACTGGCCAGGCGCTGAAGGTCTGTAACCCACTGACATGCGCCTGTGGCGCGGGGCTGTAGCGCGTCTGCTCATCGTCGCGTGGCTGCTTATCGTAAGCCCTCTCCGCGTTCAAGCGCGCCTGAAGGACGGCGATATGGCCGGTGAGAAGGTCAATCTTCGCTTCCAGCGGTGACGCCTGGGTGTCTGGCTCGTGCGCGCGAATCGTCAGGCCGAACTGACGCCACAGCGGGTTCTCCCCTCCGCAACTTCTCGTGCTTTCGCCCAGGTGCTCGGTGAGCGCTGACCTCTGCTCCTCTATGTCCCAACCTCTGAGGCGTGAGTCATAGCTGTGTGTGTTGATACCTGAAGTGTCGAAAGGCAGATCCGTGTGCTCATCGCGGACTAGGGCTACCGGGAGATTGAGGGAAGTCCTAACGCCCAGCTCGAAGAACACGTTGGGGTTATGGGAGCTCAGATCGCACAGTACGAGGTCGGCATCGCTGAGATGCCTGATGATTGATCCATGGATCAGGTGTGATCCCGAGGCGACTGGACGGATAGCCCTGAACCCTGCGGCCTGCACCGCCGGCACGAACAGGCTCTCTATGACGTGGTGCCAATGATCGGGATCTCCGTACAGATCGGACTCAGCTGATCGGGTGGAGACGGGCATCGCGATGAAGCAGGTAGGGACCTTCGAAGGTTGCTCATCTTTGCTCTGGGCTGCCACGTGCTGAGACTAGAGCCTGGCAGGCAGTAATACAGCGCGTTGCGGTAGGCAGTCGCAGCCCCGGCACGGTCACATGCACACGTGATCCCTGACAGCGATCTCAGCGCGCTGATAGCAGTCGGCCAGACTCGATGAGGCCGGCGTCAGCGTTTCAACAGCCCCTGACGACCAGGTCCGCTGCCCGCACCGGTTGCTCCACTTGCTCGTAGTAGTCCTCGGCGGCTGCCCACCGCGCGATCCAGCCCTCGTCGTTCTCGCCCCTCGCGTGCAGCCGTGCCTGCCGCAGGTCGCGCGGGGTGTCGACGTAGACGCTGAAGTCCCAGTAGGAGCGCAGTTCGCGACGCAGCAGGTAGACGCCTTCGACCAGCACGATGCCGCGCGGCTCGACGGTGATCCAGCCGTCGAGGGTGCTGGTCTCCCAGTCGTAACGCTGGAAGGTCGCCGGCTCGGCTGCCGTGAGCGGCTGCAACAGCTCACGCTCGAGGCGGCGGTGGTCGAAGTAGCGCTCGTAACCCTGCTGCGGGCTCCAGGAGCGCCAGTCGCGTTCTTCCGGGCCGTAGAAGTCGTCGCCGTGCACGAGGGTGATGTGATGGACTTGTGACGCCAGCGCCTCGGCCAGTGTCGTCTTACCGGCGCCGCCGAGGCCCTCGACGCAGACGAGCTTGGGTGCGTCGGGCGACGGCTTCGGGAGCCGCTTGAGAACGGCCCTGACCACGTCCTCGTCAGGCTTCATGCTCGCATTGTCCTCGCTCGGGGCGAGCCAGCGGTCGCGATCTTAAGTTCATGGGACAGTACGAATTACGGGACACCGTGGGATTAGATTACATTCCATCGGACCTGACCATGGTGTCGAATATGGCGACATTATAGGAGTAGCGCCATGAGGGTGGCCTGAATAACTGCGGTAAGCGTAGAGTCGTCGCGGCGTTTGATAACCCACTGAAAGGCGCTACGTCGTAAGTCGTAACATCAGTTCTGTCGTGCTACAAGCGCGGTATAAACCTAGGACGCGGTCCGTTGCTGCGCCGGAAAGCACGTAAGGCACGTCCGGGAGGACAACTATGCCAGCGATCGCTATTGAAGCTGGAATAGTTACAGGGAGAATTGAACGGTTCGCATCTATATATTCGCAGTTGCGCTTCCATTTTTCCGTATCATTTTCGACCTTCTCGCGGTATGCCCTGATAGCGGTGAACTCTCCCTGACGGATGCCTTCCGTTGACGGATAAGATTTTCCATCTATGAGAAGTAGCGTTCCGTCGAGGACGGCTATGGCGTCAATATCCGTTAACACACGCCGATCGACCCGACGGATTTTCTTCCCGATCAAAGGCCTGAGTTCCGGCGGCGGCCGGTGCGCCGTCTTGTCGATCTGACTTTGTAAGTGCTTCTCAAACGCTGCTCCCCACGCGTTAGCCTCAGCGCCATCAACGGCACGAATATGACGATCCTGTAGTGCGCCTGTCGCCGTGGAAAGATCAATGATTACAGACTTGCGTGCGGGCCGGATTATTGGCTCCGAATACGTCGTCAACCCTGCTATAGCGGAGTTCGTGCTCAGTCGCGAGTGACCGGCTTCTAATAGGCGCTTAGTCAAGTAGCCATATAGTCGGGAGCGGGGTGCCGAAGTCCAGCCGTACCGTGACCATAATTTGGAGATCTGCCCGAGATGTTCTCGCTGAGTAATATCTAAGGAAACCTCCAAGAGCGCCCTGACTGCATCAATGGCAATATTTGCCTCTTGAGTTCTGGAATAATATCCTGGGGCCAACCGCTGTAGGCTAATAACGCTGGGGTGCCATTGGTGGTAATCATCTGCAGCTAGACGGCCCTCCGTAGGATCTATCAAAGGCTCGGAGCGAATGGTCGAATATGTAACGGCCAAGTCTGTTTCGGGGTCATCCCGCACAGCTCTGATAGAACCTACTGCGCCCAGTACTGCACCTATATGAAGGCGGCTTTGTGACTGGCGTAGATCATACAGCTCTATAGCATCGCCGATACGTGGATCTGAGTCGCCCTCTGCAATCTCAATTCCATAGTCTGAAAATAAGACATGCTGACCTTTTGCGATGGCTCGCATCCCGTACCGAAGCTCAACTATCTCGCGCGCTATACGAACAACGTCCGTGACGTCTCGCGCAACCGTGCCGGGTGGGTTCATCAGCAAGCTCACAATATTTTCCATACTGGTCAGGCGGCTAGAGTACGCGGATTCCTTCTCCAGGATGTGAAATAATTCGCCCATCCGTGGAGGCGCAGAATCCATAACTTCTTGCAGGGCGCGAAGCGCGACCAACCATTGAGCAGATGCGCGGCGCTGAACTCTCCGCTGGAGGGCGCAGAGTGCCAATCTATGTGCATGTTCGAAGGAGTTCCACCCATCGTTGGAGTGGTACGTCCGCTGTGTCAGCACGTTCTGAACTTCTGAGGACCAGAACCCTGGCCGTCGTCTAAGTGCCTCTTGAAAACTGTGCTGTCCGATAATCTGGCGTAGGGACGTTTCCAAGGGCGGTGGTGGCTGACGCGGGGACAGGCTACTTTTGAGAGCTTCTAGTTCCTCGTGGCGCGAGATGATCTGCGGGCTCATGGTGCCCACATTGTGGCATCAAAACATAGCTACGATCCTGCTCCGTTTAGCTACGCAACATAACTTGACGGTCCCCGGCGGCTGGGCGATCGGTGTCCCACCTCGGTCGTCGGCCGCTATCCGCTTGTAGCAGACTTGTGGTTATCGGTCATACCGCCGGCATGCAGGAACCAGCGATCCGAAATCAGACAGCGCATAGCTAAAAGTGTCAGACCCTCACCGTAGTGTCTGATGTATGGAGCAGCTGCATAATGGTGCGGTAACGGCCGAGCTGACGGCCGCATCTACTGCTGTGGCTGAGTGTCTTGACTCGTCAGCCACCGGCCGGTTCAGTGCCGTGTCTGACGCCGACGTGCTGGCCGAGCTGCGCGAGCTGGAAGTGCTGCGTCGCCGCCTGGCGGCCCTTGACCATGCTCTGATCGCCGAGGTCGACCGGCGAGGTCTGGCAGGGCAGCTGGTGTTGCCCACGACGTCGGCGCTGTTGCAAGGCCTGCTGCGGCTCTCGCCTCACGAGGCCAAGCAGCGGGTACAGGCCGCGCGCGCCTGCGGGCCACGCACGTCGCTGACGGGCCAGGCGTTGCCGGCGCTGCTGCCGCGACTGGCCACTGCCCAGGCCGCTGGCCAGGTCTCGACCGAGCACGCCCGGGTCATCCTGCACACCCTGGCCCAGCTACCGGCCACGGTCAGCACCGGCGACCACGCCCTGGCCGAGCAACACCTGGTCACGGCTGCTGAGACCCTGCGGCCCCGCGAAGTGGGTTTGCTCGGCCAGCGGATCCTGGCCCACCTGCACCCCGACGGCGTCCTCGCCGACGACGCCGAGCAGCAACGCCACCGCAGCTTCGCCCTTATTCCCAACACCGACGGCAGCTACCGCGCGACCGGCCGGCTCACCCCGACCTGCGGCGCTCAACTGCTCGCCTGGCTCACTCCTCGATCAGCGCCGCAACCCACCGACGACGCTGGCCCGGACCCGCGCAGCCACGGCCAACGGATGCACGACGCGCTGGAAGACTTGGCCGCTCTGGCGGTGCGTCGCACCGAGCTGGTCGACTCTGGGGCGCCTGCCCAGGTGATCATCAGCATGACGGCCGACCAACTAGCC